>NZ_JAENWM010000125.1 GCF_016650035.1 Clostridium sp. | reverse complement strand
GCTACATCCATGAATGTAAATGATGTTGTATCCGCAGGTATACCTATAAATTTGCTATCTACTGTACTATAAGTAATTTCAGGTACTGAAATAGCCGATATAGCACCTGTTGCTATATAACTAAGTTCCAACGTCAACCCTGTAAACCCCGCTGCAAATGTTTTATCTGCTATAGTAAATGTGCCCTCAATTGGATCTGCACTCCCTAATAAGCTTCCACTTACTCCTAATTCTCCATCATTGTCATCAAAGCTATCAACTTGCACTGCAATACTGAACTTTCTTGCCCTATAAGTACCTACTACCGTACCTGGTTGATCTAAGTCTACAATCAAATAATCTGTTTCTGTATCAGCTCCTGTTTTCTGCATTTCTCCAATATTGCGAATATAAGTAATAGCTTTCTCGCTTACAATTTGGTCAGTATTAAAGCTAGTAGCCCACTCATAACCTATAATAGATTGTGTAGCACTCGATTGATTAATATACCTCTTGCTTGATGTTTGAGCCGATGGACTTTCGTTTAGTTCCGTGAATCCTGCTCCTAATAATTCAAAAGCACCTAATACACTTAAATAGTTAGCCTGGGTCTTCCTTTTACGAATTGTCAATTTAAATTCCTCCCTGTTTATAATATTTTAATCTTAATTCAATTTGATATCTTGCTTGGTCCACGCTAACTGCAAATGCATAGCCTGGAGATAATACTTTAATTTCTTGACTTTCATAACCATCATCCAATACTGGGAAAATATCATTATTATTATTTTGTTCAATCCAATTCGCAAAGTCTTCATAGAAACCACTGTTGCTAATATTTTGTAAAACATCAGCGCCAAAAGGTTCTCTGGATGCAAATAAAAATTGAAATTGCCTGATACTATCGCCATTTACATATGTTTTAATTGTTGGATTCGTTGGAACCTCCTCAATTGAATAAGCTGTTGCAAGTTCCTCCAAATAATCCACATTTACTTTTATAACACCCTCTGCGCCCTCAAACTCTTGCAGGTAAGGACACAATCTTATAAAATTTCTAATTGCTTCTATGAACATTTATGTTCCCCCTCCAACAAAATTTGCAATTGTCTCAACTATTTCGTCACCCTTTGCGGTCCACATTCTAGGCGCCCATTGTTTTCCGCGTAGCCCGCCGCTTGAGGTTCCCTGTCTTCCATTACCGGCGTTAGTGTAATACTGTCGCTTAGCGTAAGGGGCATTATAAGTTACATTAGTTGGGTTTATAGTAACCATCATATCTTTTAGACGTCCAGTAGCGTAGGGAATATAGGCGTTCATAAATTTTGCACACTCTTTTGTAAATTCTACTTGAGCTCTACCATCTTTATTAAGATAACGGGCGAGTAATATTTTCTGCGTACTATCCATAATAATTCTTACATGGTTACTCATTATTTACCCTCCACTTCGAAATGATCACTTAATTCTCGTGTAGACATCATGTTTACTACGTCATCATAATTATTTTCTAAATCAGTAAGCCTGTAAGGTTTAATTCCTGCAATTTCAAAATTAATCTCACCTTTAACAATTTTGTCTCCTACCGCTAAAGTAAAATAATTAGGTCTTTCAATATCAGATAACTTTCTAAAACTCTTAGGTGAAATATAATTTTCTAATTTATCTAAAATAATACGGATGGAATCAGCTAGTAATAATCCAGTATCACTAATGGATGCATTTCTTTTACTGTTCCAATTTACATCTTTAATTATGGTCCTCTGGTACATATCATAACCTGCTGAAAAATCATAATACTTATTATAAATTGTTACACTACTGTTCTTAAACAAAACCATTTAATCACCCCATAATCCTTACATAAGGTAATGGCAATAACATTTTTACATTATCGGTTATAGTCCATGCTTCAATACCATCAGCAAATGTCACAGATTGCACACCATCGCTTTTAGATTTTATACCAGTTGTTTTTATTGATTTAATAGCCAAGGAGCTTTCAACTAATTCGTCTATGGCCAATTCAAAATTAAGCATCATATACTCATCCGTATATTTTACATTAGGTCCTATGTTAAGATAATTTTTAATTGTTAATATTGATTTCTGTTGTTCTTTACTAATCTCCATAAATACCCCTCCTCTATATAAAATAAAAGAGGGAAGTCAATTTTCCCTCTTAGTACTAAGCTAATGTTATAGTCGCGATTCCCAATTCGTCTGCATGAGGAAAACTAGGGATTACAGTTGCTGCTGATTTAGTGAACTCTGCCACTGGATCTACACTCGTATAAGTTCCTACAAAAACATTTCCAACCATACTTGCAGTTTCCATGTTGCCATCTCCAATAAGTTTAACTTCTTCTGCAGTTAGGCCATAAACTGTATCTCCTAAAGTTGCAGACCCAAACATACTTATAATGTTTTCTGGGAAGTATCTTACAGTTGCATATCCTGTAGCTGTTTCAACTTTGTATTTGCCCTCATTAACCAATAAAATAGGTAAATCAGATTGTGATAGCAAATCATTTAGTAATGATAAAGTTACAAGCTTATCACTATTAGTTCCAAATATTGCTTTTTTGATTGAAGTAGTAGCGCAAATGGCCTTAACTACCTTTCTTGAAGTTAATGCTCTTGATGGTCTACTTCCACATTCAGCTTCAACCGCAGTTGCTAAAGTTTCTAAATCAATAAGTGGTTTAGCTGTAAGTGGATCACTCCAAGTAAATGGTAGCTTGTTTCCAGCAGGTACTAAGTAATCTATTGTTACAGCTACACCATTCTCATCTATTGCAATTTTACCGCTAGAAATAACTTCCATTCTCATAGCTTCAGCTCTTACTCTTATACTTTCTTCCATTTTTTCTGCATCTTTATAAAGTTGAGCTAGAACAAATGCAAGTTCAGCATCATTTCGTGGGTTTTGAATTTTTATGAGTTCCTTTTCAGTGATCTTAATTTGTCTCTTTATTAGCGCAAGAGTTTGAATACCTTTTTCAATTGCCTGTCTACTAGCTAATTGTGTCTTTGTATCAAATGCGTGAACACTTGCACTAACGGGAAGACCGCCTGAGCCTAAGATCATATCAAATTCGATATCTTGGATTTTCTTTTCAGGGAATAAAGCTTCGCCTAACATTGGCACTACTACTCTTTCCTTGAAATAATTTATAAGTTCGTTTGTGTTAAATACTTCTACTAATTTTGGCATATTATTATTCCTCCTCGATTATCTAAATTTTATTTCTGTTAAAGCTGCTTTGATTAATACAACTGCGGCGGATGCGACTCCAGCAAATACTCTATCTGCTCTTAAGTAACCCTCAACCATAATTGAAGCGGCTGAATCTCCGTTTGTAACATCTACAGTTTGATATAAAACTCCTACTGGAGTAGTTGTTAATGTTTCAGTTTCACTTCCTTGAATAGTTGTCGTTACTATTCCTGTTACTCCTGCACTTGTTCCAATGCCGTAAGTTGTATCTGTTTTTATGCCTGTTGTGTTTGAAGTAAATATAACTTGTGGTGATGTTCCCGAAAGTGTCCACCCTGTCATTACTGTTGCTTTAATTTTATCCGCTACTATAGATGCTGTATCACTCAATGCAACAGCGACATTATAAGCAACCCCATCTAAAGTTACGGTTACAGTTCCTGCTGTTGTTACAGTTCCAGAAAGGTCTAAAGTTGCAACCTCTGCCAGAACCGTCTCTACTACTACTGCGCCTGTAGCGTCAATGAAGCTACCTGCCTCAACATATTTTCTTCCATCTGCATTTGCTACTACACCATCAGCTAATACTGTTCCTGAAAAACACACTAAATTTGCTTCTGAAAATAATATTTCCATTTCGTTTGTGTAAGTTATTTTTTTAAACATTTAATATTCCTCCTAATATTTTATTTGCTTGCCCAAGGATCACTTGGAGCAGCTTTGCCGCCATTATTTTGTTGAGCCATTGATGCACCAATTGAAATTCTTTCTCCACCTTTATCAATTCCGCCAGGAACATAACTTGAGGCTTTCATTCTCTCATTAACGCTTGTTTCAAGACCCTTTGACCAATCTGCTGCCAATACATCTAAATTAGCTTTTGTAGTGTCCAAATCCTCACCTAAAAATTTTTCAACAAATCCAGTAGGCATTTTCTTTTCACTGGCATACTTCATCGCTTCACTAAGTAAATCTTTTCTGGTATTTGAAGCTTTTTCTTTTTCAAGTTCTTTTCTCATGTCCGCTAATTCCTTCTTAACAGGATCAGTGACTAGCTCAGGATGCTTTGCCAAAATGAATGGCTCAAGTTCCTTTTCTAAGTTGTTTTCTTTCCAAGTTTTAAGCGCTTTAGTATGATATTTATCATTTTCGCTTTCACCATAGGCTTTAAATTCCTTATCAGTTTTCATTTTCTCTTTAAAGGCATCCAATGTTACTCCACTTGTTTTAAACTGTGTTTCGATATCGGTACCAACCAACTCAGTGTTAATATCCTCATCATCTTTTAAAGCTTTTATTTTTTCGATTAAATCTTTCTTTAACATATATCCGCTCCTATCCCTCATACGCAAAATTGCCCATAAGACACAAATTTTTATTATTTTGGTGTAGTTGCACCCCTTGTACACAAAACGCCCACAAGACGAGCTTAAACAGTTTAGGGTCGTATTAAGGACACATTCTAACGATTATCTTTAATTACATCGCTTTTAACAATTTCTATCTCATGACCCTCAAAAGTAATAGTTACCTCCGCAATATCAGTTGAGGTTTTAACTATTCTATAACTAGTCATATAGTCCACTTTTTCCCCATTTAAAAAAAATTCTGAATTACAACCTGCATTTCCGTGTTCTACTATTTTAATTTTATTCTCCTCCATACACCGCTCCTTTAATTTAAGACATAATAAAGAGCCTTAGTTTTCTAAGACTCTAATAATTACATATAGGCATTGCCAAATTTTCTTGTTTGTTAATATGGTTTACTGCATCAAGTGTAGACTGAACTGCTTTAACTGTTTCACTATCTGCTTTTTCATAGGTTAATTCAAATATATCAGGTTTGCATGGGATTTAACTCATTGTAAGTTCTTATCGAATGGCAATTGGCACAAAGTACAATGCATTTTTTAATTTCTTTTTTAGCTTGTGTTATGCTTTTAGCATTGCACACATTAATTTCTTTTACACCGCTTATATGATGGAATTGAAGTGCTACATGGTGTTCGTTATATCCACAATCACTACAACCTTTTTCTATCTTATAATCTCTCAAATACTCTTGAACCTTTATTCTCCTAAAGTTACTTTGATTGTTTATTTTAGTTTTCCATTCGATATCGTCGCTTTTATTTTTATACCATACTTTTCTAGTTTCGGAATTATATCTATAAATACCTTTTCTCTTTTCGTCATTTCTGTGTTGGCTTTCCTTAGTTTTCTCAGGATTTAGTTTTCTCCATTTTTCAACATTACATTTTCTTGAGCAACATACTTGTTTACCACTGTTAGGCTCAAACTCAATTCCACAATTTTCACAAATTTTAATCATAATACCATATCACCTCTAATGACATTATATCACTAATCATTACAGGATACTATATTTATTATTATTTCTGGATACCATTTATTTTGTCGTATGTTTTTAAGAAGATGTCCTCTTTGCAAGGATAAAATTCACCTTGAACACCTTTTATAACATAATCATTTTTACTTATTTTCATATTGCCTTCTAATGTCATTATGGAATATTCATTTCCCGTAATTACATTGTAAATTGTACATTCGTTGTTATTTTTATCGCTTAGCTTTTTAACAAAAGCCATAACCACGTGTATATTATCCCCTGTATATTGTATAGCCTCTATTACTACTGGTTTCTTTCTGTATTTCATTAATAAATCACCCCTTTTATTTTTTTATAATAAAAAGCCTTAGTTTCCTAAGCCTCTAATTCTGACTTTGAACCCAAAAATATAGGTGGATGAGTTTTACCCATACATACAAAATATATTTTTCCGGTTTCTTTTACTCTTTCTAATTCCTTTTCAGATAATTCCCAGCAACTTTCAACCGCGCAGGATCCATCTGTATATTTCAGTCTAGTTATCGGTAAATCAATTACATTTTCGCTACCTTCAGGAGCTTTTAAAGTAGAATTAGTAAATTCTGTTTTAACTGGTTTCATAAATACCTCCAATTTATTAAAGCACTGTATTAAATCCTCTGCATAATGGGTGCACTGGACCAGGGGCATCTTCTAAATCATATACATTTTCATTTATACCAGCACATTCGGCACAAGTTCTGGAATCCATTTCCTCATTTCTCATAACTTTTTTTACTCCGGTTTCTCTGCAAAACCTTTTAAACGCTTCATCTTCAACACGATTTATCTCTGTGTCTACTAGTCTGTGTGCATTGTAAGCACTAGTATTATAAGTTTTTTCAATGTTTCTTTTAATTTGATTAACATTTACTTTGCCATTAAGGAAATCATTAACTTGTTTATGGAGATGCTTAGCAACATCAGATTCATTTGTCCATACTCTGCTACTAAAGTGTTTTCCAGCAAAATTGTTACTAATAATCTCTTTAACATCCTTAAGTCCAACATTATAACTGTAAAAACCAAGCGTTTTAGTTATAGTAGCTGTTAAAATTTCCTCTATAACCCTATTTTGTGTAGCCCCTTGACCTTGTGCATCGCCAGTAATTAGCTTAGACAAGCCATTATGCTCTTTCCTTTTATCTGCCTTAGAGAGCTTCATAAGGTCATTTAAAATGGTATAGGTAAGCATTATATTTGCTAATTGTTTTAATAATTCGTCTCTATTATCCTTTTGCTCCTGATAAACCTCTTTTATAAGTTTATCGGCTTCATTGTAAAGACTTTCAATAAACTCTAACTCTTCTTTATCAGTATATTTACTCATCTTTAATCACTTTATTTAAATCAATCTCAGGAATTTCTGCATCCTGTTCTTTTTTAACTTTTTCAGCCTCAGTTACCTTATTACTTATAAAACTAAATCTACCTCTTGAAGTATCCTTAGAAATAATTCCCTCTGGCACCTGCGCCAACATTTGAGCGGTTCCTAAATCATCCATTGGAATATTAGGAGTATAAAGAGCATTTATATCCTTATAATCATAATTTTTATTTTTCTTAAGGTTTAAATATATACATAAAAATCTATTTCTGTTTTTAACAATGTTTTTATGTGCTTTTTCTTCTAAATCACATTTGTTCTCCAAGGCTATGAGTCTTGATCTCAATGCAATGCCACTTAGGTTACTCACCATGCCCTCATTATGATTTATGTGGCATGATATTTGGTACATTGTATCCACATATCTGTCTAATGTATTTTGGATGAAGGTATCATTGATATTTTTAATAAGCCATTGAATGGTACTGTCTTTATCTTTGGCTTGTAATACTCCTAACTTTTTCATTTCAGGAATATCCTCTTTGGGGATTTCGCAACCTGTAAATACCAAATAAGCACTTCTAAAATCACTTATTTCATTTCCAATATCACTGAAATTTGTTTCAAATGCATCCTGAAGACCTTTGATATCTCCATATAAACTATCGTGATATTCTTCAAATGTTAATACCCCAACACTCACAGGGACCTCTCCAAATATGTTCCAAATAGGGTTTTCTATTTCATTAAATTTACTATCAAAATGATAAATATAATTATCTGTATAAACATCTATATATTGATTAACTGTATCAAAATCATTTTTAAATGCGTGAATAAAGAATAAAACCTTGCCAGCATTATCTGTATAAGCGTAACCATCAGTGGGTTTTATAATTTTACTGCAAAAGTCAGCTGCTTCATTTAGGTAATACAATTCATATACTTTAGTAAACACTAACAAATACTTCATCAAGTCCGTATCATGTAATTCATCCCAATGCGCAGTGTAGTATTCAATATCCTTAACTATATCACTGTTATCGCTCTTGGACTCATACGTTATATCATTACCTACAGTGTAAGAAACTTCTTCTTTGATAAATTTCTTCATATAGTTTACATTTGTCTT
>NZ_JAENWM010000068.1 GCF_016650035.1 Clostridium sp. | reverse complement strand
TCATATTTAAATCTACCTTTCTGATTATCAACACCCCATTTGTACAATCTTATGAGGTATATTCTACACTATATTTTTGTATGTTTGGGACATAATCAAAAACGGTATACTAAGACATTATCATAAACGGATCATATAATTAATTAAATACGTTGACATTTGCAAGTTATATATATATAATAATCACAAGTTCAAAATAAAATATTTCAAAAATGAAGACGGAGATAAAAATATCAAAATTTTATCCACAGAGAGCTAATATTTGATGAAAGTTAGTGTTAAAATTGATATATATTAATCACTCCTGAGTACCTTTTTCAAAGATTAATTCTGTAGATGAGGTCGGTTATCACCGTTATATGAGAAGAGTTTAAGTGAATTATGTAATTTACATTAAAATCAATAATGAGGTAATTGAATAAGTTACAAATTAGGGTGGTACCACGAAGAATATAATCTTTCGTTCCTATGAATATATTAATATATTCATAGGGATGAAAGTTTTTTTTATTTTCCTTTCATTTTATTATATTTACATTTTTGAAATTTATATATTTATCAAGTTTTAAAGTTATTAAAATTCTTCAAAATCCAAAGATAATGTTCACAAATGAAAGGAGCCTTAACAATGAAAAGAGATAAATTCAGTTCAAAATTCGGTCTTTTAGCTGCTGCCGCCGGCTCAGCTGTAGGACTAGGCAACATATGGAAATTCCCTTATATTACTGGCAAAAATGGAGGTGCTGCTTTTATTTTAGTTTATCTAGCATGTATACTCTTAATAGGTCTTCCTGTAATGTTATCAGAATTCGTTTTAGGACGAAAAGCTCAAGTTAATGCCGTAGCCGCATTTGAAAAAATTGAGCCTAAAAAGCCTTGGTTCTTAGCAGGTGCTTTATCTGTTTCTACTGCATTCATAATATTATCCTTTTATTCTATAATTGCAGGGTGGGTTTTTTCTTACATAGGTAGATCTGTTACAGGTAATTTAATAACTGTAGCCCCAGATAAGTTAAGCGATTACTTTGATACTATTGTTAGTAACCCAATAGAACCACTATTTTGGACTTTTTTAGTTTTAGCAATAACATCTATAATTGTAATCTTAGGAGTTAAAAGCGGAGTTGAAAAGTATAGCAAGATTTTAATGCCATTATTAGTTATCATAATAATTATATTAATGTTCAGATCTCTCACCTTAGATGGAGCTTCAAAAGGAGTTGCATTTTTGTTTAAGCCAGATTTCTCACTACTAACTACTAAAGGAGTGTTGGAAGCTTTGGGGCATGCTTTTTATTCACTTAGCTTAGGCATGGGTATAATTCTAACTTATGGAAGCTATGTTGATAAAAAAGTAAATATTTTCTCCTTGGCAGTTCAAGTTACTATTGCTGATACATTAATTGCTTTAATGGCAGGATTGGTTATTTTTCCAGCAGTATTTGCATATGGATTTGAACCAACCTCGGGACCATCTTTAATATTCATAACTCTTCCTGCTGTATTTAAGGCTATGCCTTTTGGTGGAATTTTTGAAACTTTATTCTTCCTCTTAATAGGTATTGCCGCTATAACTTCAACAATTTCTCTTTTAGAGGTTATAGTAACTTTCTTTACAGAGAAATTCAATGTTGGAAGAAAGAAATGTACTATTTTAATTTCTTTAGTAATTTTTGCACTGTCAATTCCTAGCACACTATCCTTTGGAATTTGGAGCGATGTTAAGATATTAGGAAAAAACTTCTTTGATCTTTTCGATTTTATTGCCTCTAATATTTTCTTACCTGTTGCTGGAATACTTATATGTATTTTTGTTGGTTGGGTTTGGGGAAGTAAAAATGCAGTTAAAGAAATTACAAGTGATGGATTATATACATTTAAATTTGAATTACTATATACCCTCATAATAAAATACGTTGCTCCTATTTCTATATTAATAATATTATTATACTCTACAGGTATTATTTAACTAAGTTAAATTGAATGGCTATTTTAAAAAAACAAAAGCTATATGAGACAATATTGTCTCATATAGCTTTTAACTTTCATACTAAATTTTAATTTTTTCAGATTCTACTTCTAAAAGCATTTTCTCATCATATTTTTTACTTCCCATAAGCTTAAAAATAATGTCCACTTTTCTAAAGCCTTTATCATTTAACTTATATTGCTTTAAAATCCTTATAATAATACCCCTATTTATATTAAGAAGTTGTACTAATTCCTCAATATTATAAAATTCATTTATTAAAATATCCCCAAGTTTTTTCTGCATATTGAGCTTATATTCTAAATCTAATCTTCTATTTTTATGAGGTCCGAATTTTCCTCTATGATGCTTGGAACAAAGGTATCTAAAGTTAAGTGGAAATTCTATACCTCCCTTACTTTTATAAACTATATGATGTTTATCAGCTGGATTTCCACAGATTTCACACTTTAACAATAATCTACCCTCCATATGGTGTTTTTAGTTACAAAATAATTACTAGTTATTTTGTTATCTAATAGACATTAAAATTTAAAATCTTTAAATTTATCTTTAAATAAATCTCCTAAAGTCATGCCTTCTTCATTTTGATTGAATTTTTCTAAATCTCCAAATCCTTTATCAGCTGCTTCTTTAATGCTTAAGCTTATTCTTCTATCTTTTTCATTTATATCACCAATTTTAACTTTCACAATATCTCCAGCTTTTAATACATCAGAAACATTTGTTATACGGTCTTCTGATATTTCTGAAATATGAACTAAACCTTCTACTCCTGATGCAAGTTGAACAAAAGCACCGAAATCCATTATTTTTACAACTGTTCCATCTACTATATCATTAGTCTTATATTTGCTTGATATATTACTCCAAGGATTTCCCTCTTCTGATTTAAAACTTAGAGATATTCTTCCCTTTTCTTTATCAAAATCTAAAACTTTAACTTCTACTTCCTCTCCAACTGATACTATTTCTGATGGATCTTGAACTCTTTTCCAAGATAAATCTGAAACATGAATAAGACCATCAATGCCACCTAAATCTACAAAAGCGCCAAATTTAGCAAGTCTTGTTACAACACCAGTTCTCTTTTCGCCTTTTTTAAGTTCATTCCAAACTATATCTTTTTTTGCTTCATTTTCAATTTTTTCTATTACTTTTCTAGATAAAACTATATTTTTCTTTTCTAGATCTAATTCAATTATTTTAACTTCTAGTGTTTTTCCTTTAAAGTCTTGTAGATTTTCTATATAAGCATCTGACATTTGTGATGCAGGTATAAATGCTCTAACTCCTTTAATATAAGCTGTAGCTCCTCCTTTAACTATATCACTAACAGTTACCTCTAAAGTTTTATTTTCATCTAATATTTCTTTAAATTCATCCCAAACTTTAACGCTATCTGCTCTTTTTTTAGATAAAAGAACATTGCCTTCTCCGTCATTAATTTTCATTATGTAGACAAAAATTTCATCATCAACCTTTACAACATCTACAGGATTTATCTCTTTTTCATTTGACATTTCCTCTTTTGCTATAACTCCATCTGTCATATAACCTATGTTAACATGAACTTCCTCTTCATTTACAGAAATTACAGTTCCACGTACAATGTCTCCACTGTTAATTTTCACCATAGATTCTTCTATATTACCCATTACATCATTCATTGAAACTTCTTCTTTATTATCTGTTGTCATATACATACTCTCCTTCTATTGCGTAATTATTTTAAAACTAGGTTTTGTTTCTTTATAAACTTAGACGTAAAACCAGTATCCTTTTAGGGTAATGGATGTAAGCCTTGTTTTAATTTTAAATGGTATTATTTTGTGATAGATAACAATATAATGCAAAGTTTTGGAATAGCAACACTCTTACCACTCTAAACTCTCTTATCTATATTATGTTATTTAAGCACATTTAATACTATTTGCTTCATTTTTAGAAGTGAAAAATTTTTTATAGTTTATTTTAATTACTCACCCTTTCTATTATATATTAAAACGCACCATATTTAAACCTTAACTACTAAATTAGTGTAATTAAATGATAATTAGTCGATATTATTAACATTTAATTGAAAAATAGAACTAGTTTAATGGGTATAGTTAGTATTTTTTCAAATATTATAAAAAAAAATTGCATAGTATTTTATTACCATACAATCTTTATAGTTATTTATCATCTTTTCTAACATAAGGATTAGAGTGCTAAAATTCTTTCTAATCAGTTTAATAGCTCCCCTATTCCTTAAAAACTATATTATTATCTTGTATAGATTTTACAATTGCCAGTGACTCTACTCTAACTCCCTCTTTTTCTATACGAGCTCTCCCATCTTGAAATGCTTTTTCAATTACAATTCCCACACCTACAACTAAGGCCTTAGCCTGACGTGCAATCTCTATAAGTCCCATTGCTGCATTCCCATTTGCTAAGAAATCATCAATTATCAAAATTTTATCTTCTGAATTTATGTACTTTTTACTGGTTCTTATTTTATAATTCTTGTTTTTCGTAAAGGAAAACACATCAGATTCATAAGTATCTCCATCCAAATTAGCTGCTTCATGTTTTTTTGCAAAAACCACAGGAACGTTGCCAAAGTATTGTGACACAATACATGCTATTCCTATACCCGATGCTTCAACTGTAAGTATCTTTGTGATTTCCACGCTTTCAAATCTTTCCTTAAATTCCTTCCCAATTTCATTAAATAGCTCTATATCAATTTGATGATTCAAAAAACTATCAACCTTTAAGATTTCGCTACCTATTACTGTTCCTTCTGTTAATATCTTATTCTTTAACGTTTCCATAATATTCTCCTTTATTTTTAAGATTTGAGCACTAAAAAACTCCCTAAATAATAGGGAGTTTATAATAAAAATCATTAATAAAAATAACTATTCACATAATTATTTTATTTCTTTATTAAAACACCCATAGTCAAGTATTTTACGGCTACTTAGTAGAAACGCTTAGTCCATATTTCTAAGCATATATGAGTTTACGAATATTAAGTTTTACATACTTACAAATGTTCGTGTTAATTCTTTATAATAATATTACAACACTTTTTTTACTAAATCAACACATTTTTTCACTGAATCCTCATATTTTTTTACTATTTAGACTATAACCGCAAAAAAATATACTGGACAATTATCCAGTACGTTTTTCTATATGATTATTAATTATAGTTTTATACTAACAGAAGGTGTGGTCCAAATTTCTTTAGCATAACGCTTTATGGTGTTATCACTAGAAAATATCCCTGAGTTAGCTATATTCGTAATTGACATTTGTTGCCATGTAGATTTCTGTCTATATAATCTATCAATTTCACTTTGAGCATTTACATAAGCATCAAAATCTTTAAGTACAAAAAACTCATCATTGTTACTTAATAAACTATCGTATATACTCATAAACTCCATTCTAGGAGTTTCTAAAAACCCATTTATTGTTTGGTCTACTATATTCTTTAATCTTTCATCTCTCTGATAAATATCATTAGCGCTATAACTTCTATTCTTGTAATATTCTATTACCTCTTCTGATGTTAATCCGAATAATACAATATTTTCTTTTCCCACCGCTTCAAATATTTCTACGTTGGCCCCGTCTAAAGTCGCTACTGTTATAGCTCCATTCATCATGAATTTCATATTACCCGTTCCTGAGGCTTCCTTAGATGCAGTAGATATCTGTTCACTAACATCAGCACAAGGAATAATTTTTTCAGCTAGTGACACCCCATAGTTTTCAAGAAATACTATTTTTAGTTTATCTTTAGCAATAGGATCATTGTTTATCTTCTTTGCTAGAGTGTTTATAAGTTTAATAGTTTGTTTTGCTATATAATAACTTGGTGAAGCTTTCGCACCGAATATAAAAGTTCTTGGAACTATATCTAGATTGTGATTTTCTCGAAGCTGATTATATAGATGCATTATATGGAATACATTTAAAAGTTGTCTTTTATATGCATGTAGCCTCTTCACTTGAACATCAAATATAGAATTAGGATCCACCGAAATACCATAGTTAGTTGTTAAGAAGTTCGAAAAATTTATCTTATTATTTATTTTTATATTGTATGTCTTGTCTTGAAAAGCAGTATTCTTTGTATAATCCATTAATTTAATAAGATTATTAGGGGACTTTATCCACTTGTCGCCTATAGTTTCTGTTATAAGATTTGCTAGCTCTTGGTTGGAATTTAATAGCCATCTTCTATGAGTTATTCCATTAGTTTTATTATTGAATTTTTCTGGATAAAATTCATAAAAATCCACCAATTCTTGGTGCTTTAATAATTCTGTGTGAAGTTTTGCAACACCATTAACGGAATGACTCCCTACAATAGCTAGATATGCCATCCTGATGTATCCCCCATGTATAATAGATAATTTATTTACTTTATTCCAATCCCCATTGTACCTATGGTAAACTTCATTACAAAAGCGCCTATTTATTTCTTCTATAATCATATATGAGCGTGGAAGTAATTTTTTAAACATTTCTACAGGCCATTTCTCTAGGGCCTCTGACATAATTGTATGGTTAGTATATGCCATAGTTTTAGTTGTAATCTCCCATGCGTCATCCCAATACATATTTTCTTCATCCATTAAAAGTCTCATTAGTTCAGCCACAGCTACTGCCGGGTGAGTGTCGTTTATCTGTACCGCCACATGTTTATGAAACTCCTTAACCGAAAGCCGAGTCTTTTTATAACCTTTTAGAATACTTTGAAGTCCAGCACTTACCAAAAAGTACTCTTGTTTAAGTCTTAGTAATTTACCTTTTTCGTAGCTATCATCTGGATACAAAATTTGTGAAATAGCCTCCGCTGAATATTTATCCTCACCAGCTTTTGCATAATTCCCTTGACTAAATGAAGAAAAATCAAAATCTTCTTCCATAGTTTCTGCACTCCAAAGCCTTAAAGTATTTACCGTATTATTATCATATCCTTTTATTGGAGTATCATAAGGAATTGCTCTTACCGATTCATAATCTTCATGGATAACTTTCATTTTCCCATCCTGTTCATTTAAATATACATTACCTGAAAATCTCACTTCTACAGCCTTATTTTCTTTTCTTATTTCCCATACATTTCTATATTTTAGCCAATTATCTGGAACTTCAACTTGATAACCATCCTCTATATTCTGTTTAAATAATCCATACTTATACCTTATACCGCAACCATGCCCCGGTATCTGGGTAGATGCCATTGAATCTAAAAAACACGCTGCTAGTCTTCCAAGCCCTCCATTGCCAAGGCCTGCATCTACTTCTACACTCTCCATGTCTTTCAAACTAATTCCCAGCTCGCTAAGTGCCTTTTCGCATATATTCTTTATACCCAAATTAACTAAATTACTATTTAATAATTTACCGATTAAGAATTCCATAGAAAAATAATACACTTGTTTTCCATTATTTTTCCCATACTCTTTATTGCTTTCAATCCAGGGTTTAGAGAAATAATCTTTAATTAATTCTCCTAAAGCAAAGTATTGATGTAGCGTAGATGCATCTCCAGCCTCTTCTGCAAACATATTTTGCAATTTTCTTATATAATCTACTTTAAAAGTTTTTTTATCAATAACCACAACATTCACCACCTAGCAAATTTGTAAATTTAAAATGCATAAAAACTATTTTTTTATATTATTATATAACTCTATATAGTTTTTAGCTGAACTTTCCCAACTATTGTTTGAAAGCATGGCGTTTTGAACTAATTTATCCCAGGCTTCTTTGTCATTATATAAATCTAGAGCTTTATTTATAGCATCTAGTAAATCATTACTATTATAATTTGTAAAAGAAAAACCATTACCCTCACCAGTATATTTATTATATGAAATAATGGTGTCTTTTAACCCACCAGTTTCCCTTACAATTGGGATATTTCCATATTTCAATGCTATAAGTTGACCAATACCACAAGGTTCAAATAATGACGGCATCAAAAACATATCAGAGCCAGCATATATTTGCTGTGCTAGACGCTCATCAAAAACAACGTTTGTCGATATCCTACTTGGGTATATGGAAGCGTAATGCTGGAATATATCCTCATAATATTTGTCACCATTTCCAAGTAATACTATTTGAATAGGAAGGCTAAGTAACTCTTGAAGTTTAAGTACAATTAAATCTAAGCCCTTTTGCTTTACTAATCTACTTACAATACCTATCATTGGTATATCTTTATTTACTGTAAAACCTAATTTTTCTTGAAGATATAATTTGTTTTCAACTTTCAGATTTCTACTTTCTACATCATAATTACAGAAGATTTTTTTATCCACTTTAGGATCATATAAATCATAATCTATACCATTTACTATTCCATATAGATTTTCGGATTTTAAAGATAATAATCCATGTAGAGATTCCCCATAAAATGGTGTCTGTATTTCTTCTGAATAAGTCTTACTCACAGTAGTTACTGCGTCTGCGAAAACAATTCCACCCTTCATAAAGGATACTGCATCATAAAATTTTAAGGCATCATCCGAAAAATATTTATCATCCAAATTTAATAACTCGCCTAATATTTCATTTGAAAATATTCCTTGATACTTCAAATTATGTATAGTAAAGACACTTCTGATTTTATTGTACCTTTCGTCTTCACTATAGTTTTCTTTAAGTAGTGCTGGAACAATTCCACAATGCCAATCATTACAATGAATTATATCTGGTACAAAATCGCCCATGTATTTTATAGATTCAAGGACTGCTTTTGAAAAATAAGAAAATCTCTCACCATCATCATAACATCCATATGTTTCATATCTTTTAAAATAATCCTCATTATCCACAAAATAAAAAGGTATATCATCATATGATAAATATTGTAATCCACAGTATTGATTTCTCCATCCAACAGTAACATTAAAACTAGCAATTGTTTCCATGCAATTTTTAAATAACAATGGAATACCACTATATTTAGGTATAATTACTCTTGCATCAATTCCAAGCTTTCTTAGTGCTTTAGGCAATGCATACGCTACATCTCCTAGTCCCCCAGTTTTTATAAAAGGATAAGCCTCAGAAGCTACAAATAATACTTTCATACTAAACCTCCCTCAATCTTATTAATTATTATAATCGAATTTTCTTTTCGATAACAACTGGAAACTCTATAGCTCCCTTTAAAACAGTATTTTCATTTAAGATTGTATTTTTGTCAATTATAACATTCGTAAGTTTACATCCTTTTTTAATTACACAATTTTGAAAAATTATACAATTTTTTATTTCTACACCTTCCTGAACTGTTACCCTTCTTGAAATTACGCTATTCTCAATATCTCCTTTCAAAATACATCCATTAGAAATCAATGAATTATTAACATTGGATCCATCAAAATATTTAGTAGGAGCCTCATCCTTAATCTTAGTATAGATTAATCCATTGCTAAAAAATAATTCCTTTGTTACCTTAGAATTTAACATATCCATACTGATTTTATAGTAATTTTTTACAGAATTCACACATTTAAGGTACCCTTTAAACTCATATCCATTTACATTATATTCTTTAACACTATCGTATATTGCATTTTTTATTGAATTATGAGACCCCGTCTGAACGCAATTGTTTATAATGCTTATTAAAGTGGATTTTTTCATGATAAACGCTTCCATAGATATATTTAGTTTATCCTCTGCTCCCTTGTTTTTACCAATGCTGAGAACTTTGTTTTCCTCATCAATATATAATGTGTTAGCATCCAAATAATGTTTTTTCCCATTATTTGTTTTTTTATACAATAAGGTTATATCAGAACCAGATTCCTCATGATACTTAGCTGCCTCATTGTAATCAATATTACAAATCATATATGAAGAAGATATAATTACGTAATCTTGCTTGGTTCTATAAATGTATTCCATATTATCACTTAATATATCTATATCTCCTGTACGCGACCTTTCTGAGACAAAATTGAATAAAAACAAACCATTTATTTTTCTATCTAAATCCCAAGGTTTACCTGAACCCAAATGATCCACCAAAGATCTAGATTTTGTATTAGTGAAAATACCTATATTATAAATACCCGAATTAACCATATTTGAAAGTACAAAATCAATAACTCTGTACCTTCCACCTATAGGTATTGATGCTATAGGTCTTGTTTTAGTAAGACTTTTAATATTCTCTTCGTCCTCGTTTAACGTTAATATTCCTATATAATTATTAAGCATACTAGCACCCCGTTATTTTTATAATTTAGTTATTTTTATAATTTAGTTAGTTGATATTCTAGAATCAGCTTTAACCTCTTTTCCTTCTTCTATAACAATAATGTCTTCTCCATTACCAATACAAGAGTTACGTCTTATGGTAACATTGCTTCCTATAATAGCCTTATCTATAATTACATTATTTCCTATTTTAGTATTAGGTAGAATAACTGAATTAGTTATTTTAGTATTTTTGCCTACATGCACACCATGAAATAGCACACAATTATTTACTTCTCCAAATACAGTACAACCCTCATTGAGCATCGCATTATTAATCTTCGCCTGAGGTCCTATATATTGTGGTGGTAACATTGGATTAACTGAATATATTTTCCATTGACTATCGTATATATTGAGTTCATTATCATCAGCTAACATATCCATATTAGCTGCCCAAAAACTATCAATAGTACCTACATCTCTCCAATATCCTTTGAACGGATACGCATATAGCTTCTGATTATTAGTTATCATTTTTGGTATTATATTTTTTCCAAAGTCATTACTGGAATTTTTATCAAGGTTATCCTCTTTCAATAATTGCTTAAGAGCAGCCCAATTAAATATATAAACTCCCATAGATGCTAAATTACTTTTAGGTTTTGTTGGTTTTTCATCAAATTCATAGATACTACTATCTTTTCGAGTATTCATCATCCCAAATCTATAGGCCTCTTCTAACGGCACTTCTAGTACTGCAATAGTAACATCAGCGCCTTTTTCTTTATGATAATCGAGCATTTTTGTGTAATCCATTTTATAAATATGGTCTCCTGATAAAATAAGCACATATTCCGGATCATAACTATCAATATAATTTGTATTTTGGTAAATAGCATCTGCTGTGCCATTATACCAATTCCCCCCGTCCTCACTTTGGTAAGGGGCGAGCATGGTAACTCCTCCATTCCTTCGGTCTAGATCCCAAGGAGTACCTATTCCTATATGAGCGTTTAAAGCCAAAGGTTGATATTGAGTAAGAACTCCTACAGTGTCTATATCGGAGTGTGAACAGTTACTTAAAGAAAAATCTATAATTCTGTACTTTCCTCCAAAGGGAACTGCAGGTTTTGCTATCATTTTTGTTAATTGTTTGAGTCTTGATCCTTGACCCCCTGCCAATATCATAGCTATTAATTCTTTTTTTATCATGCTAGTTTTCTCCTTTCTACCACTGTACTAATGCAGCTTACTTACTAAATTTTTTTTTAATATTTATACGATTTTATATTCTAATTTCTGAAAATTAAATTTATAAATTTAATTTGTTAGAATATTTATAATATACGATTAAATTATACCATATAAATGGATAAAAATAATAATAAAATGAAAAATATGTAATTTTTTCATATGTATATTCTGCTATAAACTTATTATATAAAAAAAGAAAACTTCATTAGAAATATAAATTTCCTTCTGAAGTCTTTATCAATTTTCTATTCTTACGTTTTATAAAAGTATACATGCTATTTCAGTTACTAATTTGGAATGTCCATGCCATAAAATATTTCTATCATTTCTTTTTCTAACTTTTGTATAATATCACATCTTTCATCTTCACTTAAATCTTCTTCTTTAATCTCAAAGAGATAATTAGGAAGCTCTAATTCGTTTAACTTCATTTTTGTATGAAATATATTAGATTGATATATATTCATATCGATTAAGCTATATTTATCTTTGGTTTCTTTAGTAATGTAATTTTGGATGGAACTAATCTTATGGTCTATAAAATGTTTTTTACCATCAATGTCTCTAGTAAAACCTCTAACCCTATAATCAATAGTAATAATATCCGAATCAAAGCTAGCTATTAAGTGATTTAGAGCCTTTAATGGTGATATGGTCCCACAAGTTGCTACATCTATATCTACCCTAAAGGTACTTATATTATTTTGAGGATGACTTTCAGGATAAGTATGTACCGTTACATGACTTTTATCTAAATGCCCCACAATATTCTCACGAATTGGTGTTAAAATCCCTCTATTACAAGAACAATCTACCAAGTATAAAGGTATTTCTTCCTCTGAAATAAGTAATGTTACACTTGCACCCTGAGGATCATAGTCCTGCTTTGCAATATTTAACACACTAGCCCCTATTATTTCAGTAACATCCGTAAGAATTTTTGTTAGTCTCTCAGCATTGTATTGCTCATCAATATACTCTATATATTTTTTTCGATCTTCTTCAGTTTTTGTATAGCAAACATCATAAATATTAAAACTTAATGACTTTGTTAAATTGTTGAATCCATATAGCTTTAATTTGTCTTTATCATTTTTATACAACTTCATTCCCCATTCCTTTTAAACTCATCTTAGAAAAATTATATCACTTATAGCCGGATTATCATGCCACAAATTTATTGCACATAACCATTCTATATAATTATATACTTGAAGTATATACTTTTTAACATTATAATCAACTATAATAGAAATTCTTATATGGGTTTTATAATTTTTATTAATATTATAATTATTAACCTTATGATATGGATAAGACTATTTATAAGTATAAGTGTAGTACTTATATTCTATCACAAATATATATTATTAAATCGGGGGGTATTAATACAATGAATAAAAAATTAAAAGTAGGTTTATTAGGTGGAACTGGGTTTGTTGGTCAGCGTCTTATTACGCTTCTCCATGATCACCCATATTTTGAGATAGCTGTTATTGCCGCTAGTGAGAATTCTGTGGGTAAAACTTATTATGACGTAGTAAAAAACAGATGGAAACTAGACGTGCCTATGCCTGAAAGTATTAAAAATATAGTAATAAAAAATGTAAATCAAGTAGAGGAAATAAGCAGTGAAGTAGATTTAGTATTTTGCGCAGTTAATATGCCTGCAAACGAAATAAGAGAAATCGAAGAAAGATATGCAAAATCAGAAACTCCAGTGATATCAAATAACTCTGCACATCGCGGCTCTGCTGATGTTCCAATGATCATTCCAGAAATAAATGCTGAGCATTTAGAATTAATCCACGTACAACGTAAGCGTTTAGGCACCAAAAGAGGATTTATTGTTGCTAAGCCTAATTGCTCTATTCAAAGTTATGTTCCAGCTATAAATGCACTTATGGAATATAAGCCTACAAAGATATCAGTTTGTACTTATCAAGCAATATCAGGCTCTGGAAAGATATTTTCAGATTGGCCAGAAATTTTGGATAATGTTATACCTTATATCGGCGGTGAAGAAGAAAAAAGTGAGCAAGAACCTATGAAAATTTGGGGGCACATAGAGAACAATAAGATCGTTAATGCAACAGAACCTATAATTTCTGCTCAATGCATTCGTGTGCCTGTGTCAGATGGTCACTTAGCTACAGTTTCAGTTTCCTTTGAAATTAAACCAACTAAAGAAGATATTTTAGAACATTGGGCGAATTTCAAAGGTAAACCACA
Organism: Clostridium sp.; assembly: GCF_016650035.1. Lineage (GTDB taxonomy): Bacteria > Bacillota > Clostridia > Clostridiales > Clostridiaceae > Clostridium_AD. Next base: position 7,965 of record NZ_JAENWM010000068.1, on the reverse strand, counting down.
ACTTTTAAAACTTCCAAATGCTCCGGAGCAATTTTTAACTTACTTTGAGGAAAATGATAGACCTCAATCTAGACTAGATAGAAATATTGAAAAAGGCATGGGAGTATCAATTGGAAGGTTGCGCCCAGATACTTTATTTGATTATAAATTTGTTTGCCTATCTCACAATACACTACGTGGGGCAGCTGGCGGTGCAGTACTTACAGCTGAGCTTTTATTTACTGAAGGGTATTTGAAATAACAAGACTTAGTGGTGACAGTTAAGCTAACTGTCACCATTATTCTAATTATATATATACTCATTATTCTCTACCTCAATTTGTTCTATTTTATTTACTTTAATTATTGGAATCATATTAATTTCTGCATATTTATCATCTATATATTCATGTTGTTCCAGTGTCCCCTCTATATTTACCCAAGTGCCCTCAGTTAATACTTCTGCCTTTGAATAATCACACAAAAGTCCAACTAACTGAGCATCTGCAGTGCAACAACTTACTAGAATTCTAGACAATATAAATTCATCTTTGTTAAGTCCATTTTGTTTATATATGAACCCTTTTATATTAATAGTTCTGCCAACATAATCATATGGCTTTCCATATATATTCTCATAAAAATTCATAAAATTTTCACTAGTCATACTTATAGTTTCACCTTTTACTATTGCCACACTATCTAATGGTTCCTCTAACAACAGATAATCGTCGTCACCTAAATGACTGTATTCATCATCATTATGCTCACATAGCTCTGTTCCATCATCTAACGTTATATGTTTATGCTTCAAGGTATTAATTTTAAGTTGTGAGGTTAGTGAAAATCCTTTATTTATTACATTATAAGCACTCAATCCTTCAGATTTAAATAGAAATCCTAAAGTAATTGGAATTAAAAACATCATAAACCCAATCTTTAACCTTTTGTTTTTTCTAATACTAAAAATATTTTTTCCTTGGACAACAGTCAGAACAATAAAAAAATATAATGCGAACTTTACGTATTTAACCATTTTAGGGTGTACGTATAAATTTATTTTATTTGTACTTATAATCATATAAAAATAATAAGTAAAACCCACGAGTATAAAAAACCATATTAATTCATTTAAATTTAACTTCTTTTTCACTCTTTTCCTCCTTGAAGATCTCTTTAAATAGATACCTGTTATTTATTTTTACAAATCAAACCCCTTGCTTAGAAGCTCAATAGGAAATATATTTGCTATTACTGCTAAGATAAAGCAAATTGCAATTATAAGGAAAATAAGTTTAGCTACAAAATTTATTTTAAAGCTTCCACAAAGCATAATGGTATTTTTTATATCTATCATAGGTCCTAATATTAAAAACCCTAAAATTGAACCAGTGGTAAATTGCCCTAAAAAACTTCTAGCAATAAATGCATCTGTTTCTGAACAAACTGATAAAACAAAAGCTAATACCATCATTACTATTATGGATGATAACACTCCCCCACCTATTGATAAAATAAATTCCTTTGGTATAAAAACTTGCATACATGTAGATAGGAAAACACCCATTATAAAAAATCTACCTATATCATATAATTCTGCACTTGTATGTGATATTACATCTTCTAAATTTCTTATAAACATATTACGCATATTACTTTGCTTATGATTATGTCCGCAAGAACAGTTATCATGGTTTTTATCTAAATGACTATGATTATGTTTAATAATATTTACGTTTTTGCGAATGAACACAGTATGATTTCCACAAGAACTATTAGCTTTTATTATATTTTCCTTAGACCTTTTGACTTTTTTCACTTTAAACGGGCTATCTTTATGAAGTACCCCTATAAGAGCACCTATTGTTATAGCACCAATCATACCAAACATAGCTCTTGCTATTACCATATATGACATTCCCATAAAAGCATAATGTGTTGATAATAAAACCACTGGATTCATTATCGGCACAGATAGCATAAATGTAACTGCAATACTTAGAGGTACCCCTTTCTTAATAAGTCTTCTAGTTATAGGAACGATAGCACATTCACATACTGGAAAAACAAGACCAACTAGTGAGGCAATAAATACTCCTAGGAATTTGTTCTTAGGCATTATTCTTGCGATTGTTTCCTCTGATACGAATATTTGAATTATAGACGAAGCTAATGCTCCAATTAAAATAAAGGGGATACCTTCGAGTATTATACTAAGGAAAATAGTAGCAAAATCATTAACAACCCTTGAATCTAATTTAATAATGGAGGTACCCTTTATTAAATATATACCCAATAGTAAGATAATGATGATACCTAGAGTTTTTATTAAGATAATTTCAATATCATAAGTTCTTTTATTTTCTAGCATTAAGTACTCAACCCCTTGCCAATAATATTTATACATTCTAAACCATTATATTATCTAAGGCCTCTTACTATGACACTTGCATAATAATGAACAGACAAATAAAAATTGTCCACACTAAAACCAAAATTTTCGGCTCTAGTGTGGACAATTCTGTTTATAACTTTATTATATTTTAAAACTCTATTGGTTGTTTACATTAACTTAGCCAGCAAAAACATAGTTTTCATACCGAGTTCTGAGAATTTAGCTTCGTATTCTGTAACTACATTCTCTTTAAAATCACTTTTGTGGAGATCATAGGTTGAAAATAATATTTCAAATCCACATTCTTTAAAGTATTCTACCGATTCTTCAAATAACTCTGTATTATCTGTTTTAAACCAAACTTCAGATTCAGGCTTCAAGAATTTCTTATAACTCGTTAAGAATTTAGTATGAGTTAATCTTCTTTTGTTATGCCTTTCTTTTGGCCAAGGATTACAGAAATTTATATAAATTCTACTTATCTCATCTTTTTCAAACACATCATCAATGAGCATTATGTTTAATGGCATAAGTCTTACATTTACTTGTTCTGAATCTTCAATTTCTCTTACATCTAATACTTTTCTAAGGGCAAATACTAGTACCTCATCTTTTAAATCTATACCTATAAAATTAGTATTTTGATTTTGCTTAGACTTCTCTGCTATAAATCCACCTTTACCACAACCTACTTCTAAATATATTTCATTATTATTCTTAAATATTTCATTCCATTTTCCTTTATGAGCATATTGGTCTGTTATCACAATCTGGCTAGAGTCTAGCTCTGGTCTAGCCCAATATTTTTTTCTTAGGCGCATATAATTATCTCCTTGTTTCTAAAAATTAATTTTGTCAAATTTACTTTCTTATTATATCACAGGATTGATTCTAAATAAACTTTATCGCTTTAAATGTTAGCTATTTCTTTTGATTTCTGAGACGCTTGTCCTTTAGTATAATAAACATTAGTTGTTAACCGTCCCCGCCTTAAATACCCTAATCTCTAAGTTTCCTCCCAGTTAGAGTAAGAAATACTGACTCTAAATCAGGATTTTTGTTTTCAATATTCACAATAGAAATGTTATTAGAAGTGAAAAAAATTATTATCTTGTCCAAATTAGTAACATCTCTTTTGCTTTGTATTTTGATTTTGTTATTATCAATTTCTATTTTTACAACTCCTGCTATTGCCTTAAGTTCATCTAAATTAACCTCTACTATGTCGTCAACCGTAACCGTGATATATTTTATATCTGTAACAAGAAAATTGAGCTCTTCCTTGGTCCCCTGTGCAATTACTTTTCCATGGTCTATTATAGCTATATTTTTACATATAGTTTCTACCTCTTCCATATAATGCGTAGTGTAAATTATAGTACATCCTAGTGAATTTAGTTTTTTTACAGATTGCAATATATGATTTCTTGATTGAGGATCAATTCCTACTGTTGGTTCATCCATTATAATTAACTTTGGTCTATGGGCTATAGCGCATGCAATGTTTAACCGTCTTTTCATTCCACCTGAAAAACTCTTCGGGTATTGTTTTTTCTTATCTAAAAGCCCTACAAATTCTAAAGCTTCTTCTACACTTTCTTTAAGTTCGGAGCCTTTCAAACCGTAAAGACTAGCAAAGAATTTAACGTTTTCATAAGTCGTTAACTCCTCATAAATAGCAATCTCTTGAGGTACCACACCAATGTTTTGCTTAATATAGGTACTGCTTTTTCCAATATCTTTACCTAAAATTTCAATTTTACCTTTATCCATTGCCAGTAGTCCACATAATATATTTATGATAGTGCTCTTACCTGCACCATTAGGCCCTAAAAGTCCGTAAATTTCTCCTTCTTCAATATTTAAGCTTATATTGTCTACTGCTGTTACATCCCCAATTTTTTTAGTAAGTCCTTCAATTTTAACTATTTTCATATATAACACCTCTTCATAATTTTCACCTTTTATATTTCTATTGTACAAAAAAATGACTCTTCAAGAAGTAAAGAAAGTCACCTTTTAAATAGTATATTGCAATTTGCGTTCTATGTTTTAAGCCTGTCTTACTTAAAATAGAAGTTATAGTTCCTAACCGTCCCCTCTGAAATACAAATATACAGTTTGCTTGAAACTTCACGTAGTACGTTAATATCGCTCTGAATGATTAGTTTTTATTTTGGTATATAACTACCTAATAAAAGTTTAGCCGCCTCTAGCTGCATAAGAGCTCCAAAAAAAGACATGTCCAACATTGTCATAGATTAACTAAATATATAATAAGATACCTTAAGGCAAATATAAGATAAAACCATGGGTATAGCAAAAGTGGAATTATTCATTCCACTTTGACAGTAATTACTTATGCAATAAATTAAAACAGAAAATTCATAGAGAATAATCCATCCTTCAATTTAAATCATCTCTGCAATATTTATGAAAAAGGAAAATAGTGCTGATGCTGGTATTCCTACAACGAAAGTGAAAACTGAGTTTCCACCGGGTAATATAGGGAATATTAGGACCATAAATATTAGAAATTGATACCTAGTAATTGAATCTGAAATATTGTAGAAAAACTTTGGAAATAAGTCCCTTAGTATATGAAATCCGTCAAAACCTGGTACTGGAACTAAATTAAGAAAAAATAACATACAATTTATAGACCCCGTAAGTGCTAATATTTTTATAATAATACCATTTAAAGCACCCTGAATCGGTGAAAATTTTAAAAATAACATAGCTAAAATTGCAAATACAAAACCTAAAATCAAATTAGCCATTGGACCTGCAAGTGAAACTTTTAAATCATCTTTATAATAATTTTTATAGGCACTTGGATTTGTTTGAACTGGTTTTGCCCATCCAAACCCTACTAATAAAATTAAAATGAATCCCATTGGGTCGATATGAGAAATCGGATTAAGTGTAAGCCTTCCCTGAAATCTAGGTGTTTTATCTCCCAATTTATCTGCTGTAATAGCGTGTGCAAACTCATGAAAAGTAAAAGCTATTAAAATTGCTGGTATCAGTAAAACCTTTTCTAATATTAGTTGTGAATCCAAATTTACCCCTCCTTATTTTCCTGCCGTGCTAGTATGAAGTACATCCTGTTTTTTTAAATACCTAATATATCTATTATAACAAAGTTTCTAGTTATTTAAAATTAATTATTTACAAAAAACTATGCCATTGGCATAGTTTAAACTTAATATGTTATAACTACTTAAAATAAACAAAAGATATTTTATTTCCTATTAAGGTTACTATACCTTTAGTATATAACTGCAATAATTTTCCTTTATAACTAGTTAAAATCCCCGACTTAATCTCTTTTACTACCCCTCTAAGGGAATCATTTTGATATACTTTCCCTACTGATGATACAAATAAATCTTTTTTTTCAGATGGATCTTGTAAATCAATATCTTTCCATTCATCAGTATCATCTGATATTTGCCCATAATATATCTTGCTTGTTATATTATCTTTTAATTCTCCAAGGTAAACATTATCATTATCATCAGTACCAATTAACATTAGCTTGTCTACATCTTTAATAGTTATAGCTTCCTCACGACCCGTAACATATATTGAATTATAAACTAATCCCTCGTACACTAATTTATCTTCACGACGAATTAATTCAATATTACTCACAAATTTAGGTATTGTATTAACTTTTGTCATAGTTCCCATTCTGTCAAATCTATATATACTACTTACCCCTTCTCTATTTGAACCCTTTACGTAAGTAACTCCTGTTAAAATTGATACCTGTATATCTTCTACTTCTGATGTTGTATCATCCCATTTTAAATCTTTAATCTTTACTTTTTCGCCTTTTGATATATCATAAGAATATAATCCTAAATCACCAGATTCATCATTGCTTTTTTTCTCTACAAAAAGCATTCTATTTCTATCTGGAAGCCATTCATAAAAAGATATTTTATTTCCTTCTTCAACCTCTATATTTTTAATGCTTCCATCTTTACAATTAGCAATTCTTAATTTTTCATTTTCATAGTAAGCTAAATATTTAGCATCATAGGACACTAATATATTTTCTGCATTTTCAGGTACTGTAATATCTATATTCTTTACTTTGTCACTTTTATCGTCTTCAACCTTTTTTGAAATCACCTTAGAATCAACAGTTGAAAAATACTGATTTAAATAAAAGAGAACTAACCCTTGTATAGATAAAGATACTATTATCCATATACTTATTCTTTTCATCCATTTCATATCGATATCTCCTTTAATTTAAAATATCTAATTCTCTGTTCTCTACATATATAATCGAAGGTACAGATCTCTCTCCTAGGCTATCGCAAGGACTGTTTATAATTTCATCATTATAAAACAATGTAGAAGATGACCCTCCATCTAAGTTAGTAGCATTATAAGCTCCATACTCATCATATAACAGGTCTTGAACCTCTCTTAAAGTAGCACCTAAACTATTTACCTGTCTACCATCAATAACTAATAGTATTATTGATCCATCATTTCTTTGTGCTATAGCTGTTCTAGGGGCTATACCCCATCCACCATCACCATTGTTTATAGTTTTCTTTCCATTAACTATTAAAGCTGGTCCAAAAGATACTGCTTCAGTTACTCCATTTTTTTCCATCTCTTTAATGCTATGAGGACCAACTAGAAGCTTTCCAGCTTTAGTTAATGCAACAACATCTCTTTTTAAATTTTCATCTTCACTATCATTGAAAACAGTTTTTCCACTAGCCATTATAATTCCGGCTGGATTTGCTCCTGTGCCTGTCCAAAGTGATCCTTCTACATTATCTGCAAACCCTCCACCATTAACCGCTGCAATTGCGCCACTAGCTTTTGCAATTTCACTAGTTAATTGTCCTTCCTCTCCAAGCTTACTGCTATATCCTACTTTTATCCTAGTTGGGTCACTAATTACTAGTACATAACCTTTATATCTTTTTCCTTGTATATCATATCTTTCAATACTATTATCATTTTTATTTTCTACCCTTATACCCGAATCTATGTCATCTACTTGAACTATAGTTTCTACTGCTTGTTCCTTCATGATTTGATTTATTTTATCATCTGATAAAAATGATGTTACTACCCATTGCAATGTGAATGTTGTCATTGCTGCACCAACTACTGTAGTTTTTACATTTTTAAAAGGACCATAATAGACCATAAATGGGCCTGTAATAGTTGTAAAAATTAATTCAAATATAATAAATAGCAAAACTAATGTTTTTACATTTGTTTTTTTACTTCTCCTACTTTTTTTTCTTTTCATATATTCCATCCTTTTTTCGCATTATATTAATTACTATAACATTGTACAATAAAACGCAATATATTTAAAGATAATTAAAATGTTATTTTTGTTATTTAGAATACTATTTCAATAAATATATATTAAGGGAGTATAAATTCTTATACTCCCTTAATATATTTGAGCTTTCACGGAAACTCATTAGCTCCTATGATTACTCATTTCTAGTATCATTAATTTTTGTTGATTCCCCCATTTTTTCTGCATAAAACGCTTGACAAGTCTGTAAAAATTTGAAAAATCCCTCCTAGAGACATGT
>NZ_JAENWM010000045.1 GCF_016650035.1 Clostridium sp. | reverse complement strand
GCAATTATATGTCACCTGATGAGTTTGAAATAGCCTATAAAAAAGCAAATAAACTTAATGTATCAATCGCAAGTTAAATTTAAGGGGATTACTAATAACTTTCTCATTTTAATTTGTACTTTTTATTGACATAGGACCAATAGTATTATGCCACAGCATAAGATGATTGCTAATATCTCACTATATATAGTATATCAACAATATGCCCTAATATCAATGATTTAAAGGTGTTGAAGAGTAATATATAGCACTAGTAGACTTGTATTCAACTCACATTGTTGGTTACAAGCCTTCACTTTAGTCGGTATATAAATGTACTCCCACACCTTATATTTCAAGTGGACCTATTGAATTAATTATGCAACATTTTGTATCACAGTGGTTTCTACCCCTCACCAAACACCACTTCATGGTACTACTAAGGCAAAGACTACTAAAACAATGATATTAGAACCACATAGGCATAGATATAACTATATAAACATTTGTACTACTACAAATATAGTACTACAAATGTTTATATGGTTTTACTATGAATGTATATATGGTTGTACTACAACTACAAATGATTGTGCTACTACAAATGTAGTACTACATACATTCTATTTCTAATCAAAAAAAGAACATACTTTAACCAGAAGTATGTTCTAGGGTAATAGTCTGCGTTATCAAACCATAATAACTTTATCGAAACCTCAACAGTTCCTTAGTTGTATTGTACCACACTTCTTACAAAATTAAATAGGCATGGTTGTAGCCTCTATCTAGCCTAGACCGCTATATGAGGATTCAGTTGTTGATTTCATATTTGATTCTCGCCATTTGAAGGTAGGGACGTTTCAGCGCCCCCTTTACAATGCCTTGAAACAGCGTCTTTGAGAACGTAATAGGAGCACTTTTGCAACATCATTAGCTACAGCATAGTCCGTACCATCTACATTCAACCACCTTGTATTTCCGAACTCAGTACTACTCCTATAGATCAGTTAGTGACTTTGTTGTAAGTTTAAATTATCTGTATAAAGCTTTTAATACTAGTAGATAGCCTCTGTCTAAACTAAACTGCTTGATGAGGCTTATTAAAGGGTTATACTATTGTATACATCAGTTATAACCGCCTTAGTTATGCCAATATATCTAAGTGTTATAGCTTGGTTACTGTGGTTTAACATCTTTTGTATTGTTGGTAGAATTAAAGGGTTATCCTTGGCATTATTCATATAGATGTGGTATGCCCAGGTCTTACGAAGGCTATGAGTACCATAGTTACCTTTAACGTTTAGAGCTCTAAGTGTCCCCTTTATTATCTTATGGGTTGCCTCCACAGTTAAGTGCCCTCCACCCTTTTGACTTCTAAACAAGTAGTCCTCTTGAGTATATTCTTTAATGCTTGAAAGGTAGTACTTGATTGCATCCTTGGCACCTTTATTAAGAGTAAGTTCCCTACCCTTGCCTGTCTTCTGTTCCTTGATAAGGACCGAATCAACCACATCTCTATCTATTAGTACATTCTTTACTTTGAGTTCTAAAAGGTCACCAGCTCTAAGGCCGACATTGATACCAACAACAAATAACATGTAGTTTCTCTTATTTTCTTTGCCTTTAAGATATTGCTCAATCTTCTCAATGTCCTTTAGTTTCTTTATTGGCTCGACCTCCATTGGCTTTGGAATACCTCTTGTATTCAAATTGTTATTCATTTGGATCCCCTCCATAATAAGTTAAGTTTAGTGCAATTACAACTGTTAGTTGGCATTATGTTTATGAGTTCTATGATTTACTTAACTTGAATTGCCTTGAGTGCTAGATAAATCAATACCTTAGTAGATTTAAGCAAATGCCAACTTATATCCTTTGTTGGCATTATGCTACCACTATTCTGTTGTAGTGTGCAAGAATACATAGTATCTATATGTGGCTTATTATATGATTATAGATACATCTACTCTATCCTTGTACTCCATGATAACACTCCACTTTATCACGTTAGGGCTTAGCTAAGCTATACGTTTCACTATTAACCCTGGTAGTGACTAATGTAACTTAAAGACTAGGCTATTTAAACTGTTTGCATGGTGTTATAACTCTCACCTCAATACATTGATCCTCAACCTTTGTCACAAGATCCTTAACTTCATCATATATCTTAGTTAACACCTCAAGTATTTCCAGGTTAGAGTTAGTCTCCGGTTTCTCTTCAATACGTTGAATGGTAGTTGCAACAACCTTCTCTTGCTTCTCATTGTATATTTGACTTAGTATGTTAGAAAAGAACTTAGAGGACTCAATAAGCATAGTTCTAAATTCACCTCGTTTGAATATCAATTCTTGCCTTCCTATATCAGTAATGTCATAGAACTTCATAGAATTAGTAGTCTTAACATTATTAATGTATCCTGATTTCACCATATCATCTAAGAGAGGATAGTAAGTACCATGTGAAGGCTTCCAAATATTAGTGCTACCAGCCCTCTCGATCTCTGTTAGCATCTCTTTGCCATATAGAGGTTCATCACTCTTGTCTAATAAAAACAGAGTATATATCAATAAGAGATTTGAACTAGACATCTTAGTAGGGAATAACTTGTTATACTTAGCCGTGTAGTCATGGTCAGTGTCTATTTTTACAATCTTATACCTCCCTTTTAAACTTAACCGCTTTCGTGTTATTTTTTTATTGTTCATTATATAATGACCTCCTTCTATAATCAAGCAGTTTAAGGTCCTACTTAGGACCACTAGAAATAGACTATTCCCTTAAGGAACAGCCTACAGTTATAACAGTATTGATACTAACGACTTATGCTTCAAAAAAGATATCCCCCTTGTCCTGCTAAGGGCTCTTTCCCTAATAAGTCTAGGGTTAATAGTATTGGTTATTAATATATGTCTTATGTGTTGTAGCAACTCAGTAAATGTCCAATTATTAAATCTATCTGCTGAAGGTGTTTCCGTTTTGGACACCCCTTTATATCTATTATATCTAGGTGGTGGTGTTTCACCTCTCCCTTACAATGCGTTGAAACTGTACCGGTTGGATTATTGTATGCTATGTGTCTACTACATAATTTTCTAGTCTAAGTTAAGCCATCCCATATTGCCAAGATCATGGTTATCTTGAACGTATAAGCGTTAATACCCTATCATGTTTATTAACCTAGAGGATATTAGTTATAGACACATTCTTTATTTAGGCCTGTTGGCTAGGAAGGTAAAGAAAAATCCCATTTGCCCTGTTAAGGGCTCTTTCCCTAGCAAGACGACAATAACTTAGACATCCGAGGGAGAAACACCATAGAAGTAGCAGTATCAGTAAATATACCAAAGGCATAACTAGTACTATTGTTCCTATTAGCTGTCCTCTTGTATATTCACACAATGCTTTAAAGTGTACGCACATTAATAGTGATAAATGGGGTATTAACCTAAGTGTAGTTGGCTTAGGAAGTAATAAAGGGAAAGTGACACGGCACAAGGAGAATAGCCACGATGTGAGTGGTTGCAAGATGTACCGAAGGCTTATGGTAGAGCTGCTGTTTCCTATAGATATACCTCCATATTAGAGCACAACAGTTCTCATCCATTATATTAATTGATAATACAGTACCTATTGCATGATCTAAGCCACTCAAAAAAGAACAGGAGTAATCTATCTCCAACCTCTCTAACTTTCCTTTCATAAGGGGGGTGGGGCATGAAACTAAAGAATAGTATTTAATATGTATAACCTAGTGCCGAGAGAAATTATATGCCATTTTTCTATGTGCATAGAAATTTTTTGAACGTAAAGTGTTCTGTAGGTAGTTTTAACAACCTATGTTGAATGTGCTATATGTTTTGCTACAGAGTAATTATTGCTAAGGTATACAACCCAGCGCCTAGAATCTATATATTAACCGTCTACTTCTTGCTTTCGCAATGACAAAAGACACATTATCCTAGGATTGAAACCAATATTAGATGACTTGTTAAAATGCTTTATAGGGATAGTTCTATTGGACTGCACCTTGCATTACCTTAAGGCATAAATTAATCCTCGCGTTATTTATATACTATCAAGTTAAGAGTGCACATGGGTGAAAATATAATTTGATGAAATGACATAAGAACTTTGTATTTTGGAACATTTAACCTTATAAAAGTTTTAAAATATATCATAGTATTTGCCAAATAAATGATATAATTGAATATACATAAGATGAAACACATGGAGGTCACAATATAATGGCAGAAAATACAACAACAATAGGATTTGAAGATAAATTATGGCTAGCAGCAGATAAGCTAAGAGGAAGTATGGATGCATCTGAATATAAGCATGTAGTACTAGGTTTAATATTCTTAAAATATGTATCAGATTCTTTTTCAGAAAAATATGATGAACTTGTAAAAGAAGAGGAAGGATTTGAAGAAGATAAGGATGAGTACTCAGCAGAGAGAATATTTTGGGTACCGTTACAAGCCAGATGGAGTGAAATAGCAGCACATGCTACCTCTGTAGATATTGGTAAAAAGATAGATACAGCGATGGAACTTATAGAAAAGGATAACCAATCACTTAAAGGTGTATTAACAAAGAACTATTCAAGACCAGAACTTGACAAAACTAAATTAGGTGAACTAGTAACATTGTTTACTAATCTTGATATAGGCAGTGATAGGGCAAAAGAAATGGATATGCTTGGACGTGTATATGAGTATTTTCTAAGTAAGTTTGCTAGTGCTGAAGGTAAATTAGGCGGAGAGTTCTATACACCATCCTGCATTGTACGCACACTAGTAGAGATCATAGAGCCATATTCCGGTCGTGTATATGATCCATGCTGTGGTTCTGGTGGTATGTTCTGTCAATCTGCAAAGTTTGTACGAGAACATCAAGGTAATATTAATAATATATCTGTGTATGGAGAAGAGAGCAACCCTACAACCTGGAAACTAGCTAAAATGAATCTAGCTCTTAGGCAAATAGAAGCAGATCTCGGAACTCATAATGCTGATACATTCCATGAAGACTTACATAAAACATTAAAAGCAAATTATATACTAGCTAATCCTCCGTTTAATGTATCTGATTGGGGTGGAGAAAGGATACAAGAGGATATTAGATGGAAGTATGGTGTGCCATCAACAGGTAATGCAAACTATGCTTGGTTACAACATATGGTTCATCATCTTGCACCTAATGGTGTAATGGGCTCAGTTCTTGCAAATGGTTCATTAAGTTCCAATACATCTAGTGAAAGCGCAATAAGAGCAGCTATGGTAAAAGATGATATAGTAGATTGTATCGTAGCAATGCCAGGACAATTATTCTATTCTGTGGGTATACCAGTATCATTATGGATATTACGTAAAGGTAAGGGCAAAAACACTACGGGAAAAGTTTTATTTATTGATGCAAGAAATTTAGGATATATGATAAATAGGAGAGTAAAAGAGCTACATACGGATGAAATTAAGTTGATAGCGGATACATATCATAATTGGAAGAATGGTATTGAATATGAAGATATACAAGGGTTTTGTAAATCATCAAGCATAGAAGAAATAGTTGAAAATGAATATATGCTAACTCCAGGGAGATATGTTGGAATTGAAGAAATGGAATATGATGGGATTCCTTATGAAGAGAATATGGAGAACTTAACAAGTGAATTAAGGGAGTTATTTACTAAATCAAGACACCTAGAAGAGGAAATAAGAAAGAATCTAGGAGGGATAGGTTATGAGCTATAGAAGGGTTAGTCTGGAAGACATATCTATAAGAATGTTTAGTGGAGGAACTCCAAGTAGAAAGGAAGAAGAATATTGGGAAAATGGAAATATTCCATGGCTAAAGACAAATCAGATTGGTCAATATAAAATTTATGAAACAGATGAGCATATAACGCAAGATGGTCTAGATAAGTCTTCTGCTAAAATAGTAAAAAAAAACTCACTAACTGTAGCAATGTATGGAGATGGTATTACAAGAGGAAAGGTCTCTATTGTAGGAGAAAATCTTACAACAAATCAAGCGTGTTGCAATATTGAACTAGATGAATCAAAAGCTATTTATAATTTTGTTTATTATGCATTAAAAGATAAGTATACTGAATTACGACACATTTCAAACGGTGGAGCACAGCAAAATTTAAGTGTAGGATTATTAAAAAAGTTTGAAATATCGTTACCAGTTTTAGAAGTACAAAAACAATTTTCATCAATTTTATGTTGTTTGGATGAAAAAATTGAAACTAACAATCAAATCAATATAAAATTACAGAAAATGGCTCAGACTATTTTTAAACAATGGTTTGTAGATTTTGATTTCCCAAATGAAGAAGGATTACCTTATAAATCTTCTAGTGGAGAAATGGTTGATAGTGAATTAGGAATGGTTCCAAAAGCGTGGAAAATTAGAAGACTTAATGAAATAATAGATAATGTTAAAGTTAATACCAAACCTGGAGAACATCTTAAAGATAGAAAATATATTCCAATAGATACTATGCCTATGAAATCAGTTACTATAAAAGAATTTAGATCATATGAAGATGCAAAAAGTAGTTTGATATTATTTGAAAAATTTGACATACTGATTGGTGCCATGAGAGTATATTTTCATAGGGTCAATTTATCACCATTTAAAGGGGTAACAAGAACAACTTCATTTGTTTTAAGGTCAAAGAAAAAAAGAGATATTGCTTATAACCTGTTTTTATTAGATTTAGATGAAACAATAAATTATGCAGATAGAACATCTAAGGGAACTACAATGCCATATGCAATTTGGGAGAATGGACTTGGTAATATGAAGATAATTCATCCTACAAAAGAGATAAGGAATATGTTCAACAATACGGTACTTACTATGTTGGAAAAAATGGTAGTAAATGCTGATGAAAATAGGCACTTACAAGATATAAGAGACACCCTCCTTCCAAAACTAATGAATGGAGAAATAAACCTATAAATAAATTATTAAAGTGAGGTGATAACCATGGCATTTTCAGAAGACACCTTGGAGAAAGCAATAATAGAGCAGTTTCAAATCTTAGGCTATGAACATGTATATGGGCCTGATATTCAGCGTGAGTATAGTGAAGTTATAATTAAAGATGAATTCTTTGAATACATTGCTAGTATAAATAAAGGAATAACTTTGGACATATTAGAGGAATCCTATAAGCAGGTAAAGAACTTAGGACTTATTAAGCTAGCAGAAATTAATGAGGCCTTTCACAAGCTTCTAGTTGAAGGCGTTTTGATACCTTATAAAAAAGGTGATGAGAGTAGGACCTTTCAAGTTAAGCTTATAGACTTTGTAAATATTGATGCTAACGACTTTAAGGTAGTAAATCAATATACCATCAAAGAATTTAAGATGAAGAGGCCAGACATAATTATATATGTTAATGGCATCCCTTTAGTTGTATTTGAACTTAAGAATGCTATGAAAGATGACACTACTATAGAGAATGCATATAACCAGATAAAAAATTATCAATTAGATATACCTTCATTGTTCTATTATAATGCCTTTAATGTAATATCAGATGGAGTGACTGCAAGTATGGGGACTATATCAGCTGATTTTTCTAGATATATGGTGTGGAAGTCTAGAGATGGAGAAGCTCCTGTCGGTGCTTTTAATCCTATTGATGTGCTACTTGATGGTGTGTTTAGAAAAGACAGGCTACTGGATATCATTAGGAACTACATTTTATATCAAGACGTAAAAGGTAATACCGCAAAGATTGTGGCAGGGTATCATCAATATTTTGCTGTGACTAAGGCAATTAGCAGAACCAAGGAAGCCTTAGCTAATCATGATAAAAAAGTAGGCGTTGTCTGGCATACCCAGGGCAGTGGTAAAAGCTTCTCTATGGTGTTTTATACAGGATTACTTGTGACAGATCCAAAACTAAATAATCCTACAATAGTTGTAGTAACAGATAGAAATGATTTGGATAATCAATTATATAATACGTTTGCAGCTTCTTCAAAGCTATTACTTAGGCAGGAACCTAAGCAAGCTAAAGATAGAGAAGATCTTAAGGATCTACTGAGAGTAAATGCTGGAGGAATTATATTTACAACCATTCAAAAGTTTGAAGAGAATCCTAATGAGCTATCTCTGAGAAGTAATATAATTTTTATAGCTGATGAAGCTCATCGTTCACAATACGGGCTAGAGGCTAAATTTAATAGAACTACAGGTGAATGGAAATATGGTTATGCTAAAAATATGCGTGATGCACTTCCGAATGCTACGTTTATAGGGTTTACGGGCACACCAATAGACTTCAATGATAAGTCTACAAAAGAAATATTTGGAGATTATATCGATGTGTATGATATGACACAAGCTGTTGAAGATGGAGCAACTGTACCTATATACTATGAAAATAGAACCGCTAAATTAAAGTTAGATGAAAAACTTTTAACTCAGATAGATGCTGAGTACGCTAAGATAGCTGAGGAAACCACAGAGTATATTATAGATAAGTCGAAACAAGATTTATCAAGAATTGAAACTATAATAGGGTCGAAACAAAGACTAGAAATGCTTGCTAAGGATATAGTAAGGCACTATGAGGATCGTCAATATGTATTAACAGGTAAAGCTATGATTGTATGTATGACTAGAAAGATAGCTATAAATCTCTATAAGGAGATATTAGATTTAAGGCCAAGCTGGATTAATAAGATAAATGTAGTTATTACAGAAAGCAATCAAGACCATGAGGATTGGCATGATATCATAGGCAACAAGGAATATAGAAAAAATCTAGCTATTGAATTCAAGGATGAAAAAAGCGAAATGAAAATAGCTATAGTAGTTGATATGTGGCTAACGGGTTTTGATGTTCCATCTATGGCTACTATGTATATAGACAAGCCTATGAAGGGGCATAACTTAATGCAAGCAATTGCAAGGGTTAATAGAGTATATAAGGATAAAGAAGCAGGGCTTGTGGTCGACTATATAGGCATGGCAGCGGAACTTAAGAATGCATTAAACCAATACACCAACAGAGATAAAGACAAGGTACCTGATGTAAGTATGGCGTTAAACGTAGCACTAGAGAAACTAGAGATAATGAAAGACTTCTTTTATGGTTTTGATTATAATGCATTCTTTGGAGAATCAGTTAAAGCAAGACTAGATATTTTGTTAAAGGGTATTAACTATGCCCTAGGATTTGGTGAAGAAGATTCTAAGCTATTCATTAGAGAGGCAACAGCCTTAAGTCAAGCTGAAACATTATGTAAGGCATTACTTGATGAGAATCAAAAGAAGGAGATAGAATATTTCAAGGGAGTGAAAGCTGGTGTATGTAAGGTAGCCAATAGAGGCAAACTTACTGCTAATGAAGTGAATGCAAGAATAGAGGTAATAATAGAGCAAGCTATACAACAAGAGGGAGTATTCAACATTTTTGAAGCTACTAATCAAGCTAACCCTGAAATATCTATATTATCAGAGGAGTATATGAATAGTATAAAGCATATGAAGCATAAGAACATAGCTGCTGAGCTACTTAGAAAGTTACTTGATGATAATATAAAAGTATTCCAAAGAAGTAATGTTGTTAAATCAGAGTTATTCTCTAAGAAACTAAAAGATTTGATGAAGAAATACAATAATAGAATGATTACGAGTACGGAAGTAATACAAGAATTACTTAATCTATCTAAAGACATAGTAACTGCTGTAAAAGAAGGAGAAGAAAAGGGTCTATCAACAGAAGAATATGCCTTTTATGAAGCATTAGTTGCTGATCCTAAAGTGCTAGAGGAGATGCAAGATGTCACCTTGGTAGCAATGGCTCATGAGTTAACTGAAATGGTAAGAAAAAATAAGACCATAGATTGGGATAAGAAGGAATCAGCAAGGGCTGCGATGAGAAGGATGGTCAAGAGACTATTAAGAAAATACAAATATCCTCCAGAAAGAGCAGACGGAGCTGTAAGCATAGTTATTAAGCAAGCAGAGCTTATGAGTGCAGGAATATAAATATTACGACAGGATATTATTCTGAATTAAAAGGGGGTGAGACTTAGAAATAAGAAGAGGTAAGATGAGCTTTAATATCCTTTGAATGAAAAGATTTTTGGTAATCAGCGGATGTAAGGTTTAGAGTTAATTTGATAAAATGGAGGTACTATAATATGGATAAACAAAACTTATCATTGATTAAAAATAGATTTGATTCAATAGTTCATAATTTAGATGAGAACACTGAATTTTGGTATGCCCGAGAATTGCAAAGATTACTTGGATATAAGCGTTGGGAAAATTTTGAAACTACAATTAAAAGAGCGTTGACTTCCTGTGAAATAAGTGGAATTGAGGCTAAAGACCATTTTCGTGACGTCACGAAAATGGTTGAACTGGGAAGTGGAACAAAAAGAAATATAGCTGATTACATGCTAACAAGATATGCTTGTTATTTAATAGCTCAAAATGGTGATACAAAAAAGGAAGAAATCGCATTTGCTCAAAGTTATTTTGCAGTGCAAACAAGAAAGCAAGAACTTATTGAAGATAGAATGAACTTTCTTGTAAGGATGGAGGCTCGTGATAGGCTAAAGGAGTCTGAAAAGCAGTTGTCTCAAAATATTTATGAGCGTGGAGTGGACGACGCAGGTTTCGGACGGATTCGTTCAAAGGGTGATAATGCTTTGTTTGGGGGATATTCTACACGAGAAATGAAACAAAAACTTTCAGTTAAGGATAATAGGCCATTGGCAGACTTTTTACCAACGCTAACAATTGCAGCAAAAAATCTTGCAAATGAAATGTCAAACTACAATGTTAAAGAAAGTGATTTGCAAGGTGAATATAAGATTACTGTTGAACATATTCAAAACAATAAGAGTGTTAGGGATATGCTTGGTAAGAGGGGAATACAGCCAGAAAAGCTACCACCATCTGAAGATATTAAAAAATTGGAACGTAGGGTGAAGTCAGAACAAAAGAAAATAGCAAAGCAAGCGGGTAAATTACCTGAAGATAGTGAGGTAAATGAATAAGTGTAGGGTGGTCATATTGTCTGATGCTATCAAAACTTTAGGTAATATAGTATTCCTTTACTCCTAACGTTTAGGAGTAAAGGAATACTATATTATCTTTAACTATAGGGCAAATGCCTCATAAACCCAACCTAGCTATCTAAAAGAAGGGGGAGTAATATATGTTCAAAATACTTATTGATACGTGCGTATGGCTTGATCTCGCTAAGGATTATCAGCAACAACCAATATTAACAGCGCTCGAGGAACTTATCCAACAGGGAGATATCGAGCTTATCCTCCCTCGTATAATAATTGATGAATTTGAACGAAATAAAGTGAGAATTATAGATGAGAGTAGCCGTAGCTTATCAGGGACATTGAAACGGGTTAAAGAAGTTGTGGAAAGGTTTGGTGACCAAAATCAAAAACAAACCGTGTTAGCTCAGCTTAAGGATGTTGATCAGCGTCTTCCAACTTTGGGTGAAATAGCAGTGGGAACTGTAAGCCGAATTGAGAAATTATTCTCTAATACTCCTATAATTGAGATCTCTGATTCTGTGAAAATCCGTTCAGCTCAGCGTGCAATTGACAAACGAGCACCGTTTCACAGACAACGGAATTCAATAGATGATGCGATTCTAATTGAGGTCTACTGGGATGTGGTAAAAGCAAAGACAACATCAGGATGTAGAGTTGCTTTTATATCTCATAACACTAAGGATTTCAGTAATCCAAACGATAGCAATAAGCTACCACACCCTGACATAGCAGATTGTTTTTCACAAATTAAGTCGCTTTATTTTATAACCTTAAGCGATGCACTTAACCGTATTAACCCTGACTATTTAAAAGAGTGTATGGATGAATTGGAATGGGTTGAAGAACCGAGACGACAAAGTGAAATTCTAGAGGCTATAGATGAGTTTACAACTAAAGTTTGGTACAACCGTCATCAAGTTACTAGGGAAAAGATAGACGAGGTAATTACTAAAATCGTTGAGAAAGAGATTTTTCCAATTAAGGACAACTATACTCGTCCAATTCAACAAAATATTTGGGAAAGGGCTCTGAAAGCGGCAAAAGAGGTAGAAGCAAGACTTGGGCTAGACGACTTAGGTCCTTGGGATGATTTCGAATGGGGCATGATTAACGGTAAGTTGTCAGCATTACGCTGGGTATTAGGTGATGAATGGGATATGCTTGATACTTAACGAGCTTAAATAGGGACATATCAAATTATTAATATGTGTCTATCACATTATGGTTAGGGAGAGAGTTAATTTTTGGATCTGTTTAAGAATAATGTTGAAATTGAAAGGCAACCTCTCAAGGCTGCCTTTATTGCGTCATATAAGAAAAATGTGAAATAACTCAACTACAAATTGGAATTTGTCCTTTGATCCAACCATGCTTTTATTCCATTCAATCATCCCAATATATGGAGATGTTTTCGTAAAACAGGCTCATCACAACAGGATTGTTTTCTGGTGATAGAAATTCTCCCTCTGATGAATTGGATTATAGCACAATCAATCCACCTTGCTATTACTTCGGCTTGAATTTTGCGCTATAAATCTTAGCATCTTCGTCATCCGTCAACCATCCGTATCTTTGAAGAAATTCCAGCTTACGCTCATCGGTATCGTAGTGCTCTTCTGTTCTTTTTCCCGGTACTCTTTCATTTTCTTTCCCGTTAAAAAAACGACTTGATTCACCCTCCCTATAAGAGACCGGCTCTCCGTCTTTTATATACTTACCGCAGTATACGTCTTTATATCCACTGTAGGTTTTATCATTACCTACCATACCGTCTAATATGCCACTTGCCAATTTTGCAAGCAGACCTTTTTCTTCATTTATTTTCCCCATTACATCCTCCATAATATGAACTTCAATATGCTCCGAATCGTAAGCGTCTATTGGATATTCTCGAATCCAACCCTCAACTTGAAATACTTTACCGCATTTTTCACATTCACAGTTGCCTTCAGTATCAAAACTGTACACAATATCCGTCCCCATATCATCATCAAAACTGCTTTCATTTGATGTTTCATCCCACAGATAGTCCTCCAAATCGACTTTTTGCTCTCCACTACAATAAGGGCACTTAATAGTACGCATAAGTGGGACAGGACGATAATCATACATGTCATTAAGATCCATGAACGCTTCGCCTTCCTGCTCTCTTTGCATTATCTCGTTCCAGAAATAGTCTGTCGACATAGAGTCATACTGTACATCATTTTCTAACAGCTCTTCCGAAAGAAGCAGCGAACCACGCATTCTTTTCATTTCTTCCTCTACTATACGCATGCGTTCGATGATTGCCTCTTGGAGCGTCAATTCACCATCCTGTACTTTCTTGATATATCCACAGGTCAACCCGGACTTTGTGAGTATAATCAGCTTTGTAAGTGTTGCAACATCCCTCTTCGTATATTCGGTCTTCTTGCTATCTATGATAGCTTTTTCATGGACAAATACACCCTGTTTCTTGAAGTATTTAATTCGATCCCTGTTAATGCCGAGACTCTTTGTAACATCTTTGGTCTGCATTATTAGCATCACCACCTTTCAATAAGTATCATACATCATGGGGACAATGTCCCCGTCAAGTTTATTTTGCAAATTAATAATAAATTATTTCCTTAAGACCCTTTATCTCATAAAATTCTTATTTGTACATTTCATTCTTTACAAATTTTCCACATAATTTAATACTAATTAACTCGATAAATTACTATCTATATGAATGTTATACAAATAATTCTTACTATACTTTATATTATGATATCATGTTAATTAATAGTAATTGTAGCATATTTTTACTTGCAAAAGATACTAAATTATTTTAGTTTTTATTTATATTATTAACCAAATGCATTATCATTGATATAAGAGCATTATGCTAATAGATATAGTAGATAGCCTTTATCTAAGTTGGACCGCTTGATGAGGCTTATTAAAGGTTTATACTATTGTATACATCAGTTGATAAGCGCATGTCTTCCTAAGGCTATGAGTACCATAGTTACCTTTAACATTCAGATCCCTAAGCGTACCCTTAATTATTTTATGGGTTGCCCCTACAGTTAAGCGTCCTCCACCCTTATGACTTCCAAACAAGTAGTCGTCTGAAGTATATTCTTTAATACTAGAAAGATAATACTTGATTGCTCCCTTTGCAGCTATATTAAGTGTAAGGTCTCTACTCTTACCCGTCTTCTGCTCTTTGATAAGAATTGAATCAACCACTGCTCCATTCTCAAGAACATCCCTCACCTTAAGTTCTAATAGATCTCCAGCTCTAAGACCAACATTAATCCCCACAACGAATATCATATAGTCCCTCTTGTTGTCATTTCCCTTTAGATAGGAATAACTTGTTATACTTAGCCTTGTAGTCATGGTCAGTGTCTATCTTTACAAGCTTATACCTCCATTTTAAACTTAACCGTTTACTTGTTCTTTTTTTATTGTTCATAATATAATGACATCATTCTATAATCAAGCAGTTTAAGGTCCTACTTAGGACCACTAGAAATAGACTATCCAATTAAGGAACAGCCTACAGTTATAACAGTATTTGATACTAACGACGTATGCTTCGAAAAAAGATATCACCCTTGCCCTGCTAAGGGCTCTTTCACTAATAAGTCTAGGGTTAATACTATTAGTTATTGATATATGTCTTATGTGTTGTAGCAACTCAGCGAATGCCGAATTCTTAAATCTCTCTGCTGAAGGCAATTTACTTTCAACTATTAGCCTATAAATATTGCTTTGTGGAATTATTTTGATAGCCTGGATATCTTGACTTAAAGGTAGCACCGTTTCAGTGCTACCTTTAAGTGCATTAGAATAGGATCCCTTTACCTCGATTATATCTAAGGGGCGGGGTATTTCACCACCACCTTACAATGCGTTGAAACCGTATCGTTTGGGTATTGTATGCCATGTGTCTATTACATAATCTTTTTAGTCTAACTTAAGCAATCCCATATTGCCAGGCTCGTGGTTATCTTAAAAACCTAGAGGATATTAGCTATAGACACATTCTTTATTTAGTCCTAGTTGGCTAGGGAGGAAAAGAAAAATCCTCTTTGCCATATTAAGGGCTCGTCCCCTAGCAAGACGACAATAACGCAGGCATACAGCTAGTACTATTGTTCCACTAATCACAATCTATACACTTTTAGTTGAATATTATTGGTGTAAGAAGTAAAAGAAAGAGTGCCATAGCGTAAGGGTTAACAAGGTATTCATAGTAGTAGTAGTAGTAGTAGTAGTAGTAGTAGTAGTAGACATACCGAAGGAATATTGATGATATTGGGTACAGAGTCCAATGGATATATCATTATAAAACAGTGGTCTCAGTTTGCCATGAGAGGCACCAAAACATCTATCATTAAGGATTTAGTCCTAGATAAACAACAAAGGCATTAGGGAGGCTAAGAGAAGATAATGTCTCCGTGGGACCTGATTTTTCCCTTAGGAGGGGTGGGGCATGAAACTAAAGAATTTACTTCAACATGTATAGCCTAGTGCCGAGAGAATTTAAATGTTATTTTTATGGGTATGTAGATTTTGTTTAGATTAGCAAGTACTATGTAGGTTGTGCTGTGGCACTCTCTCTTTATTACTTTCTAAGCCAACTACACATGAATAAGGAATGCATCTATAACTAATAACATGTGAACACTTTAAAGCATGATGTAGAAGATATAAGAGTACAGCTAATGTAGTTAATTTTAAGTCTATTGGTTACATAGCATTTATATAGACTGTATTTATCATAAATGCTATAATATGAGAACAATCGACATTGTTATGCTTCAAAAGAATTGCGAAAGAAGAATTTTTTGGAGTAATGAGGTTGTTGTAGTTACACAAGTAGTAATCATAGAATGCATAATTTAAACTATGGAGGAACATTATGAGGTTAGGAAAAATGTTTGAAAAAACTATAAAACTAGTAGGAACAGTGTCTAAGGTTGGTGTTCAATTAGGAGCGGACATAGTAGGAACGGTAGCAGAAAAAATTAATGATGACCCTGAGGTAAAAAGAAGAATTTCGGAGTATGGGGCAAAAAAAGGACAATCTATAAAAGCTAAGACTTCGGAGGTAGCAAGTAAATCATCAGATATAGTCGATAGAGCTGTTGAAACTAGTATGAATCTACTAAAGGATGGAAGTGTAAGGATAAAAGATAGCGTCAGTCAAGTTGCGGAAGGTGTAGATTCAAGTATCAAAGGGATGAAGAATTATAATAGCCAAACTATGCAAAATCATAGTAATACATTACCACTTGAAACCTATAGTATAAGTGAAATTGAAGGATTTAGTAATTACGATTTTCTTATAGTAAGCAAATTTATTAGCGTTAATAATAATATAGTATTTGATATTGTTGTTAAGAACGAGGGTATAAATGTTGGAAGCTATATTTTAGTAAATAATACTAGTGGTACTTTTGCAACAAAGATAATTAGTATTGATTCAGCTGTTAATGAATATGATATTTTAAAAGATGGAACGATTAATATCATAAAAAAGGGCGTGCCACGTTGTAGAGAGCTATATAATACAGTCAAGAGAAACGAAATACTCAGTATAATTGTACAAGGTATACCTGCTAATTATAGATTTATAGGACGAAATGAACTAGCTAAAGGAACTATATCAACGGAAGAAAAATATAATGAATGTAGCAATATAAAATCAGAGTATACCAGGTATCAGAAATGTGAAAATAAAGTATCAGCAGAGACTATTTCAGAAAAAGTAGATACAACAATTATTGGATTGAAATCCAAGCATGCACAAGCATCTATTGAAAAATTAAAAGTAGGCGATATAGTTAAACTTTTAAGAGAGCCAAGTAATATATATGATAAGCATGCCATTGCAATTTATAATGTAAACTCTGAGATGTTAGGCTATATTACTAAAGACCATGAAAAGGGCTTAGCTAAAGCTATGGATGAAGGAATTGAGTATGAAGCTATTGTTACAAGTAAGAATGGTGAAAATACATTAAGCTATAGGACTAATATTCAAGTAACAAAAGTTAATATCGATAAATATACAAATAACTCAAGTAGTGGTTATCAACTCCAAGACTCAGAATACAGTAGTTTACCGGTTAAGCAAGAAGTAGAGGCAATGGATGCCTTTAAAGCAATGTTTAATGAAGCTTCTGAGTTCTATTGTAACGTTGCTGATAAGTCAGGAATCAAGGCTATACTCAATGCACCTAGTAATGAGGCTTATGGTATGTTGCTTAAATCACTTACTACTATGAAAGGCGGTCTTAATTCATTCATAGCTAAAGGTATTGCTAATAAGATTAAAGCTAAGGCTACTGAGATGGGTGCTGATACTGACATTACTAAGATGGATAAAATTAAGGCTATGGCTGCTATAGTATTCAAGAAGGTAGTTGCTTTAGGTAAAGGTAGCACATCGTTTGTATTTGATGCCACGACTATAGTGGGCTCAGCTGTAGGGCGCGTAAAGACTGCTAGAGAAGTAATCTTTGATGGGAAGGCTAAAGGCAATGATATATCAAGTGATAATATTTCCAATTTAACTAATCATAAAATTAAACTAGATGATAGTCCAAATGACGGATCGCAATTGAATAGAGGTGATAAAGTTGAAAAGTCATGCAAAATGGATAATGAAGCCAGTATTTTAATTTCTCAATTGACTGAGAATGCAGCTAACACAATAAATAACTCAATGATATGGAAGAAACAATTAATTAATTTATTAGATACTAAAAGAGAGAGAGCTGTATATGAAGAGGACTATATTTTAGCATTGGAAGCAAACATAATCTTTTATCTTAATACATGGAAGCAGATTAAGAATATAGTTGAAAGATGGTTAAGAGAAGAAAGTATACCTAATGAAGTCGAAGTCCATACAGAAATTCGTGCAATACAAGAAAAATTTAAAGTAGAGCATAATGGAATAATAAGATATAAGAATGGACAGCCATTAGGTATTGAAGATATAAAGCTACTAAGAAAGTGTGAAGCGTTTAATTCTAGATCAGAATTAATAGAACAACTAGAATTTGATTATATGTACTCTTATACTCGTGGTGAATTGATGTATAATCTATTGGGAGGGTTGATGGGTAATAGGGAAGATTTCACTCAACTCTCCTTATATGATTCAGTAGAGATAACAGAAAGATTATTTGATATGTTGGAGTTTAATGTGAATTTGTGCTTAGGTAACATAAAGTGGAAAGTATAATGGAGATGCTAACATTTTGCTAACATGATCATCGGAAACTCATGTTATGAGTTGTTAACAAAGATTAGAGTGGAACTCTAAAGACGTTGGAAACACTTAATTTGTAGTTAATATAGGTTAACACTTGTTAAAGGAAATTAGGTGGTGAAACTAACTACGAACCAGTTGGCCGGGGGTTCGAATCCCTTCCTACGCACCATCAAAAACCCAGTAACTGTAGTAGTTACTGGGTTTTGTCGTTTTTAAAAATAGATACAAAAAACAAATGTACAGCAACCATATAGCAACATGAGTGAAATTGAGTAAAATAGAATCGCTAGGAGTAGTAATCCTAGCGATTTTTATGTTTTAAACAGCATAAGAAGAAGGCTCTTCTTTAACGAAATTATTTTGAATTTTGAATAGATCATTTATCTTATCAGCAGCAGCCTTTTTAATTTCTTGGAATACATGAGAACAAATGTCCAAAGTGACAGCTATTGTACTATGACCTAAAAGTTCTTGTACAACTTTTGGGTGTTCATTTAACTCAAGTAGTCT
The DNA here is from genome assembly GCF_016650035.1 of Clostridium sp. GTDB lineage: Bacteria > Bacillota > Clostridia > Clostridiales > Clostridiaceae > Clostridium_AD. The sequence continues at coordinate 12,890 of NZ_JAENWM010000045.1, read as the reverse complement.
CATAGCATAAGTATGGCGCTTATGGTGAGTATAACTCCACAACACCAGTTATAAGCTAGTTATCCGAAAAACACTCACCATAATATATCTCATTTTTAGTCACATAAACAATTAAGCCATTTCATTAAACTTCCATCATTCTCCCATTTCGGCAATAGTGAAATGAAACGAAAGGCATTAGAAAATTCATATATTGATTTAGTAACTGATGATCTGACCTTGTGTATATCTCAGTTATAGACACATCAACATGGCCCAAGAAATTACGAATATATATTAGATTTACATTCGATTGTAGCAAAAACATAGCTTTACTATATTGAAGATACATTAAGGATATTATTAAATGACTTACTAATTATGATGAAAAAAATATTTTGACAAGTTTAATAACACACTAGTAGAAGTATCAAATCGAGTTTTACTGCTCGAGAACTTAATTAGAGACATAAATAGAAAAGATATATTTGAAGATAATTCCATACAGATGAAATCTAAAACTATGATCGTGTCTAATAATAGTTATTTTAAGAATATTCTTATATCAGATAATGAACTTAAAAATTAAGAACTAGATTAATAACGGAATACAAAAATAATAGCCCAATTTCTATAAGAAATTTTATTCATATAATTACAGCTGACGAGTTGTTCCCTAGTTGGCACAAAATATATCGATACTTTAATACTAAGTCTGTAATGAAAATTTTTAGAGATGGAAATTTTGATATTGATTCAAAAACATTGAACGGAAAATATAGTGAAGAAGTTAGGGAAAATAAAAAATCAAAGAAGTTAAAAAAATACAAAAAATATACAACGAAAACGATAATATGATTACAGAAAAAATACTTTTGGAAAACAACCTATACCCTAATAGTGTTAAATATTATTTTGGTAACATCAACAAAGCTTACGAACTTGCTAATGTTAAACCTAATCATAAGCAGCAAGAGCGTTTAAGTAGTAGCGACATAATTACACGTATGAATAATATTATACCTATGTTTAAAAAAAATAATATTCCCTTTACCGTTAAAGAGTTAAAAAAACATGAATTTCTTTTTATTTTCTAAGACGTTATTTTGAATTATAACCATTTGAAGTGTTATCGTAGTTTTATTCCGATCCAACGTTTAAATTCTGATTTTCCAAACTCTTAAACATAAAGATATTCTAGGTACATTCATTAGTGATTTAGTATTACAGGTATTATCATTTGTAGCTCATCAAGAGAGAGGATATTAAACAACGTCGAAAGGAAGGCATTGCAAGTGCTAAAAATAAAGGTATAAAGTTTGGTAGGCCTAAATTAGAAGTTAATAGTGAAGATTTTGAAAGCATATACATACAATGGAAAGATCTAGGAATTAAGGGTGTTGAAGCTATGAAGATGACCAAAGCTACATTTTACCGTAGAGTAAAAGAGTATGAAGATAGGTAGATCGTGTTATAAAGAGGAAGGACGAGTAAATAATAGCTTACAGTAAATAATTTAGGCATGAGGTTAGAGAAATTTAGCTTTAGGCTTTATTTTTTTACCTAAATTTACATATATTGAAGGAAAAAGGTGGTTTGTGTTGAAATGAGTATTAAGATATTATCTTAACTTGATGGCTATGGCCTCGGGGGAGCTTACATAAGTTAGGAATGCAATGAGCAACTTATGTTTGATAATAGTATATTAGAGAGAATCCGGACGCTTTCATTTATACAAAAAGAAATATATGTAGTATTTAACAAAATGTAAATTATGGTATAATTTAATTAAATATTATAAGAATAAATAGAAAAGTATCTAAGAAATCAAATTGATTAAAGTATAAACTCACATTCATAAGTGAATTATACGAGGAGGATAAGAATGAGTAAGGCAATACTATTTTTTGTTGTAGCTATGATTTATATTTTAATGGCCGTACATACACTATCTAAAGATACGAAGGATATTAAAAATAGATTATATTTCGGCATTACCATTTTATTCGCTATATGGGGATTGATTTATGGAATGCTTTATATGGTTACTGACCCTATCAACGCAGCGATGATCAGAAAATTAGGTGCTCTGTCATGGGGGGTCCTATACAGTTTAATTTTGCATATGATTATGTTATTGGCAAGCGAAGAAAAATATTTTAAAACAAAAACAATATATTTTCTATTGTATTTACCAGCACTCATGAATATTATTTTATATATTGGAAATCCAATTACAGCAGGGGAGTTATCATATACATCGAATGGGTGGGTGATCGCTAACCCTGTAGCAAGAGGATTTATGTGGGATAATTATTTCTACTTTTACTATTCAATATTTGTAGTTTTAAGTATAACTACAGCAATTTTATGGTGGAAGGATACAGATAAGTTAAGAGAGAAGAAACAATCGGGCATTATTGTAGTTACGCTTATACTATCATTTATATTAGGTAGTATTTTTGAAATAATATTACCACTAAATGGAATGACGATTGTTAGTGGAATAACGATTATTATTGCGTTTATTCCAGTTGGAGGAATTTGGTACGCCATTGAAAAATTGGGTCTTATGAGTTTTAAACCAGAAGAATTAGCTGTTGATGTGCTCCATATTATGAATGAAGGACTCTTTATTGAAAACGACAAGAGTGAAATTATTATGATTAATGCAGGTGCCTTAGAAATACTGGGATATGATGAGAATGATAAGGTGAAATATGTAAATGATATTGTGGATAATAAGTATCAGACGTCAGTTTTTTTAAAAGCTGTTGAAATTGAGTTGATAAAAAAGAACGGTAGCATTATTAGTGCACTGTTATCCTCTACTCCTTTGTATGACAAGGTAGGAGAAAAATATGGTGCATTATCAGTGTTTCAAGATATATCAAGACTGAAAAAAGCTCAGGATGATCTTGAAAAATTTAATGAATTATTAGAGGAAAAGGTTAAAAAGAGGACTCAAGATTTATATGTTTCCAATGAACAATTGAAGGATGAGATTAAAGAGAGACGATTAGCGGAACAGGAAATTAAAAAATTAGCTTATTATGATCCATTGACAGAACTTCCAAATCATCGATTATTCAATGAGAGGATAAATAAGGAAATAGCGATTGCAGAAAGTAACGGGCTTAAATTTGCGTTATTATTTATTGATTTGGACCAATTCAAAAGAATTAATGATACAATGGGTCATTCAAAAGGTAATGAGTTATTAGTCATGGTTGCACAACGGTTAAAAAACGTGATGACTGATAAAGACTTTGTTTCTCGAAATGGTGGGGATGAATTTTTATTTATTATTAGTGATTTAGAAGATAGGGGGGTGCTTGAAGAATTACTAAATAACATATTACAACTATTTAGAAATCCTTTTATACTAGACAACCACGAATTTATTATTACTTGTAGTATTGGTGTTTCTATCTATTCAGAACATGGGAAAAGTGCAGATGAATTGATGAAACATTCAGATATAGCCATGTATCAGGCCAAAAACAAAGGGCGCAATGTAGCATTTATTTTTGATGAAGAAATGAAAGAGGGTCTCCTTAAAGAATTAAATTTGACAGAGGATTTATATAAAGCACTAAAGAATAACCAATTTGAGCTTCATTATCAACCGCAAGTGGACTCAAGGGTGGATATGATAATGGGTGTTGAAGCTTTAATTCGATGGAAACACCCAACACTTGGATTTATATCCCCTGCTGTACTTATACCTCTTGCTGAAAAAACGGGGTTAATATTAGAAATTGGCGAATGGGTTATAAAAACTGCAATTAGGCAAAAAAAAGCATGGAAAGAAAAAAATATTCTTGATATTCCAATCGCCATTAATCTATCAGTCAATCAATTTGTAAACAATGATATTGTATCCGTTGTAAAAAACACATTGAGCGATTATGGATTACTACCTCATGATATTGAGCTAGAAGTGACAGAGAATATTGTCATGGACAAATATAAAAATTCAATAGAGATATTAGATGATCTATCAAAATCTGGAATGAAAATAACCATTGATGATTTTGGAATGGAATACTCTTCACTCAAATATATTAAACTTCTCCCCTTGAATAAGATAAAAATAGATAAAACATTTATTGATGGGATAGGACAAAATGACAGTGACGAGGCAATTATTAAAACAATTATCGCATTGGCCCACAATCTTGGACTCGAGGTCATTGCAGAGGGTGTTGAATACGATTATCAACTGGAATTTTTAAAAAATAACTCGTGTTATCTTATACAGGGATATTATTTTTTTAGACCAGAAACTGCAAAGAGGTTAGAAGAATTGTTTTCACGAAAAAGTGAGTTAGTTGGTTCTTCAAATATTGTCTTAACTTCAGTCAAATAAAATGATGCATGAAAGCCAAATAGATTGGAATCCTAAGTATGAAGAAGCCTTTGCTAAAGCAAAACAAATAAAACTGTTGGTCTAAAATTAGTGCAATTTAGAATTATTATAAAAGAATTATAGATATCTAAATGAGGATACCCCATACTATTATTGTATGGGGTATCCTCAGCAATACTACAAGTCTTAAATCTTAATGAAATGAATAAAGTGTTCGTTTGGAGTATACCGCAGACGAACGAGAACTAATAGCTTTCAAAGTGGCATTATATGGTGCTAAAAAAACTTAAAACAGTTCGTTAAATATGTTGATTTTAACCGAACTATTATTTAAAATAATCTAATGAGGTGTGTATATGCAAACATACTTTTATATCAGAGTTAGTTCAAAGGAACAAAATACTATTAGACACGAGGTAAAGGCTAAAGAATATACCATACCAATGGAATGTGTTTATATAGAGAAGGTTAGTGGTAAGATCGTAACAGATATACTTGTGATAGGCTCATAGTAGATGGTATAAGTAGATTTGCTCGTAACACTGAAGATTTGTTGGAGCTCGTAGAACAATTAAATAATAAGGAAATTATATTTATAGCATTAAAGGAATCCATAGACACTACTACTACACCTACAGGAGTATTCATGCTCACAGTATTTGGAGCAGTAAAGGACAGACAGATGGAAGGAATAGCTGTTGCAGTAGCATAGCGTAAGTATAAAGGGCGTAAGTCTATTGAAGTACCGAAGTTATGGGATAAGTATTACAAGATCTATAATGAAAATACTATAAAAGCAATAGATGTTATTATAATATTGGAACTAAAGAAAGCTACATTCTATAAATTAATTAATCAGTATGAGGGTAAATAAAATACCTTCTTATTTTAGACTAAGGGTAGCACCAAATAATATTTATAAAAGGTGCAGAGCATGAAATAGAATAGTATAGAAATTTGCCGGTTAAGGTGGTAGCAATCACATTGACCGGTTTTTCTTATTTTCTGTAAAGAATAGATGTGGTATTTAGTCGTATTTAAATTCGCATGTTTGTACGTCTTACCAAGAAACAACAGATAAACTATTTAATGTAATTCAATCGACTAATATTTCTTTTGAAAAATACAAATTTTAAAGGAATTGTATAACTATTGTAGAATAGTAAGAAGAGTATTTTTTCTTATCAAATACAACAAAGGGATAAATGGTTTTATACATATGTAACATATGCAAAGCAATAGAGCGAACCTATTTACTCAAAAAAGGTTAATTTTAATATTTTAAATGTACAAGATTACATAGACTTCTGTGTGGCCATGGGTACAGTGAAAGGAAATATGGTAAAAATGAACGTTGGTAAAATAAAGAAATCCGTGAATAACTTAGGAGCAATAATTACAATTTTACTGTTTTTAATAGTAATTACCACTCTTCTTTTAAATTCAGTATTAAATAACTTTATTATTTCTAAGTATTTTTCTAAAGTAGAAAATGAAAATGTTATTTCAAGTACGAATCAGTCTAAAAAACTATTTCAATTAAAAATCAACGAACTTGAAAGAATAGTACAAGACTATGCTTTTGGGATGAAAATTATGAAAAAGTGCAGGAGGACAATGTAGATGAAACATGGTATAAGGAAAATTTCACACAGTGGCTTCCTCAAAAATATGGTATAGATTTAATAGTTATATTTAATAAGAATAAAAAAATTATTGCAGAGTATGGATTGAAGAATAGTAATGGCATTTTAAATGAAAATAATCTTTTGCAGTCATTAAATGAAAATAATAATAAAAAAACAGGAGTCAGTGGTTTTATAAAGTATAACGGGTATATATATATGATAAGCGAAAGCCCTATTCTTAAAAATACATCTGAGGGAAGTAGTCAGGGAGTTGTTATACTTGGTAAGAAGGTTTCATCCTTATTTATTGAAGAATTAAAGGAGGAGTTTGATAGTGATATCTTTATTACTTATGCTAATAAATTTGTTTCAAATGAGAAAATAAGTAATGATGTTAATAAGAATATTGCAATTATTAATAAAAATAAAAATAACCCTGTATATAAACTTGATAATTCAAAAATTATAGGGAGTTCTCCTATAACAGATATTTCAGACAATAACATAGGAGCTATAAATGTAGTAGAATCTAGAGATTCATTTTTATTAATTCAAAAATTAGTGCAAAAAAATGGATTTGCAGTGATGATTTTGTCCGCTATGATAATTTTGATTTTAGGATTTAAGGTTAAAGGCATTATTGTTAATCCAATTAAAAGCCTTGAAAGTCAAATTAAAAGTATGGAAAATAACAATTTGTTAATGCATGCTAATGTAAATGGTCCAAATGAGATAATAAATTTAGCTGAAAGTTTTAATCATATGGTAGATCGCATTTATGAACATAAAAAAGAAAATCAAGAACTAAAATTATTCGCAAATACGGATTATTTAACTTCAATGTATAATCATAAATATTATTTTGAAAGCATTAAGAATAAAATAGCACAAGGTCATAAACAAATAGCTGTTATGTTCTGCGATATAGATAAATTTAAATTAGTAAATGACACATATGGACATGATATTGGCGATTATCTTTTAAAAGAAACTGCAAAAATAATAAAAAATGAAGTAAAGGGCATGGGTATGGTTTTTAGATATGGGGGAGAAGAATTTGTGGTTATGATGTGTGATTATACTTCTGAAGAGGCATTTATTGAAGCAGAGAAAATTAGAGAAAGTATTTCTAAAAGCCAGAAACTACAAAAATATGCTGACTATTTTCCAATTACTATAAGCATAGGCATAGCTTCTTTTCCCAATCATGCATTAGATGCAGAGGGCTTGATAAATAAGTCTGACACTGCAATGTATTATTCAAAACAAAGTGGTAGAAATCAGTGTAATATTTATAGTAAAAATATGAATGTTTTTTTGAAAGATGGTAATGAGAATGCAAATAAAGAACTGCTAATGGATTCTGTTCTTGCTATAGCTGAAGCTGTAGATGCTAAGGACCGATATACAGGTGAACATTCTAAAATGGTTTCAAAGTATTCAATGTTACTTGCTGAAAAATTAGGGCTTACAGAAAGTGAAAAAAGAAAATTAAGGATAGGGGCATTATTGCATGATTGCGGTAAAATTGGCGTGCCTGATAATATAATTAATAAGCCTGAAAAGTTGTCAGATGAGGAGTTCACAATAATTAAAGGTCACGCCCTACTCGGATATAATATAATAAAACATATGACAAATGATGAAGAAATTATTAATTGTGTTAGAAGTCATCATGAGAGATGGGATGGCAAAGGATATCCAGATGGGTTAAGTGGAAAATCTACAAATTTATTTGCTAGAATTGTAGGGATTGCAGATGTATATCATGCAATGACATCAGATAGACCATATAGAAAGGCATTAACTAAAGAAAGAGCAAGTGATGAATTTATAAAAGGAAAGGGTACTCAATTCGATCCAAAGTTAGTGGAGATTTGTGTTGAAATAATTAAGCTGGCAAAAGATACTCCTGAGTATAATGGAATGTTAAATTCAATGTTATTATTTAAAGCCAGAAATGATATTAAGAATTTCTATATATTTAAAAAGGAAGAGGATAAAACAGCATTATTTATTTTAGATGCATCACCAGAAGCAGCAGATTTTCTTGAAAAATATGATATGGATGGTGATATACTTGAGACTTTTAATGGAAAGGTTTCAGTGACTAATAAAGCTTACTCAGATAAGTGGGGTACATATTTATCTGCTTATGCTCCAATAAAAACTTCTTCTGGCGAAATTATAGCAATAGTTGCTAATAGTTTTTCTGTTTTCTAAGAGACTGAAAAGAAACATGAGTTTAATTAAAAATAGTTTAAATAAAATGAGTAATGGTGATTTGACAGAGAATATTAAATTAAATACAAAGGATGAAATAGGATATTTATTAAATGATTTTAGAGAAAAAATTAGCATTACTTTGAATAATATCACGAGTAGTGTATGCGATGTTAATTTAGAGTCAAAGGGGTTGTCACAAATATCTAATGAAATGTCTTCATCAGCCCTAAATATTTCGGTAGTTATTCAGGAGATGGCAGAAGGATCTGGTAATCAGGCTTCAGAAATTATAAACATTAATGAAGTATTTGATGATTTTGGGCATAGAATAGAACATGTTGTTAAACTAATGGAAAATTTATATAAGAAATCAAACAATATTAAAATGAATTCTACAAAAAGCAGCAGTTCGATAGACACACTGCTAAATACTATTGTTGGTATAAATGCTCATTTTAAAGATGTTACATCAAAAATTCAAGGATTGAGTTCTAGTATTACTAAAATCAACGATATTACAAATCTTATAAATAGTATTGCAGAACAAACTAACCTTCTTGCCTTAAATGCAGCTATTGAGGCTGCTAGAGCAGGAGATGCAGGAAGGGGGTTTAGTATTGTAGCAGATGAAATAAGGAAGCTTGCGGAACAGTCAAAAGAATCGGCTAAAAACATTAATGATCTCCTAAAAAGTCTTTCCTCAGAAGTAATTCAGTTGCTGTTGATACGAAAAATGTAGACTCCCAGATGTCAAATCAGACTAAAATTATAAATGATGTTGCAGTTTCACTTAAAGAAATAATGATGGATATTGGGGAATTGTTACCTGAGATACAAACAGTTAATGGTTCCATAGTTGATGCTAACAATAGAAAGAGTACTATAATTAGTAGTTTAGAAACCCCCATCTGGAGCTCGGATTGGGGTTTCTTTTGGTTCAATATAACCTTTTTTATGTTGAATGACTTTTACTGTTTCTAATATACTTTATATTATGCTATAAAATATTTAGAAAATGTAAAATTACAAAGATGATTTGGTTCATAATGTTTTAGCTTAGCGTAATTGCTAGGCTTTTTTAGAATCGTGAAAGTAACACAATACCAATTGAGTTACTTTCACTTTGAGCCTATAGGCTAGATGTGTATAAAAAACAAATACAGTGAAATTTTATTTTCACTGTATTGAACTTTTGAAATATATTTTTAAAGAATTGTAAATCTATAATATAGAATAGGATACTTAAGTAATATATGGAAACTTTAATGTGAGTTTATGTTTCGTTCGGATTTTTCTGATTTTATATATTAAAATGGCAAATTTACCTACACAATTATAAGTTTATAATTTTAGATTCAATAAATGTATTTTATTAAATCATGGTTTTATCTACCCTAGATTTTAAATACTACCACTTCTTGATTTAATAAGTAAGCCACCTGACGAAGTTCTTCAGTCATTTTTGAAACATCTTTAGTAGCCTCCGCTTGCTCCTCCATTGATGCTGCAATTTCTTGGGTTCCACTAGCTGTCTGATCTGATACTGCAGAAATCTCACTCACAGCTTTCAGAATTTTATCATTATAATTATTAACTTCTGTTATTTCAACTTCCAGATTTTTTAAGGCATCCAAAGATATTTTAACACTGCTTATATTTATTTCGTTAGATTTCCTTGTTTTTTGTAGGGATTCTTTTGTAATATCGATAACATCTTTAGATTTTTCGACTTTCTCATTGGTACTAATAATCCGCTCTTGGATGTCCGTAATTACAGTTTCTATCTTATCTGTTGATTCTGATGTTCTATGAGCCAATTTTCGAATTTCATCTGCTACAACACTAAATCCTTTCCCCGCTTCCCCAGCACGAGCTGCTTCGATGGCTGAATTAAGCGCCAGTAAATTAGTTTGGTTCGCAATTTCCTTAATTGTGGAAACAACATCCCCGATTAATTTTGAGTGATTTTTTAGTTTCTCAAATTCACCCTTAATCTCGTCATTAATTACTACAGTTGTATCAAAATTCTCTTGAAGATTTTTAACTGCGTCTATACCTTCTTCTCCAAGATCTTTAGTTTTTTCATTATTACTCTTTACTAATATTATATTTTTTTGAACATTCTCAATCTTAAGCCCTAATTGATTTAATCTGTTTAAGATACTTTCAGTGTTTCCTGCCTGATGAATTACTCCATTCGCTAATTGGTCGATTGTTTTAGTCACTTCTTCAATAGACACGGATGATTCTTGTGAGGATAACGCCAACTGATCAGCTTGTTTAGAAACGTTGGTAGATGTTTTATGAATATTCTCAACCAAACCTTTTAGATTATCAGCCATAATTTCGATATTCTTATTGATTCTACCTATTTCATCAGAAGTAATTCGAACACTATTGACCGTAAGATTATTATTGGAAATATTTTCAATTACACTTTCCACTTCTTTAAGACTTTTTTTGACACTAGATATAAAAATTTTGCTAATACAAATGAAAGTATATGATAAAAATACAGAGACGATAATGTAATATATAATATAATTAGCAGAACTCAAGTAATCAATTTCTATAATATAGGCTAAATAAGTAAATGCGAATGAAGCACAAATGAGAAACCCAATTACAATTCCTAATAATTTTGACATTAGTCCGTAGCTAAGGTAGTTCTTTTCATCAATTTGGATTTCATTTAGTTTTGTTTCCTTAAAAATAGTAGTCAAAAAATTCTCTGAATTAAAATAATTACTTAAAAATCCAAGAAATGAAAAAATCCCACCCATGGCTAAAACCCAAAGGGTTTGTTCTCTTGTAATAGTCATAAATAAATTAGCAAAAATCATAGTACTAGGAAATCCTAATACCCATCTTGGTATCATGACAATAGCCTCTTTTAAAGGGTATTTTAAAAGAGTGATTTTTATCTGCTGTTTACGCTCATACGTAAGATCTTTATTATATAAATCTTCTAAATCCTTATAAATAAATATATTTCTAAACACTAAACCAACTAATGTATTTAGCATAATAGCCAGAATTAGAGATATTGCTCCAAAGATAAATCTATGCTGATCTGCCAAAAAATCTCCTGCGATGAATATACCAAGAAACCCCAACGGTGCTAAAACTAAATAGGTTATTCCATCTAAAAAAATAGTTAATCTCCAAAATGGTATTAAATTCTTCATTTTAATCTCTCCTTTTAATATCTAGTGTACTTTATTTTATACTATATAGTTACCGGTAGTTAAAAAGTCCTCTCAACATATAACGAACTACAATTCACTTGAATCCTCAGAAAATATAGTGTAATTGTAGTCTTCTCTTGTGGTAACTTGGACAAAACATTGTAAATAATTCATTTAATTATATTTTTTACTTTTATTGTGAGCATACCCTTTTGTAGGGGTATGAAGAACATAGCTATAACCAGAAGCAATAGGATTTCTAATTTTCTTATATTTAAAAGTTCCGAATCTTATTTTGGACTTGAACTTAGATGTATTTATAGTTAAATGAATCTTTAAATTAAAAGTAATGTAATGTCCAACAAAATTTATTAGAAATAAAACCTCCTCTAGTTAACCCCATATAGGTCTTATTACTTTATCGTATACTTCATTAAGTTCCTTAAAACACATTCAAAACAAATGTAAATCTCTGTTCTCAGCTTTTTTATATTAAAGTGATTTTAATTTAATATAAAATTAAGGTTTATAATTTATTTTAAAATAATCTTTAATTGCCATATAAATTAAACTATATTTATATAAAAAACACATTTTTCGTTAATTTTACAATTAACAAAAGTCACTTTTTTATCGTAAATTGTAAAACGAAATATTTATCTCTTATAAATATTCGGTAGAAATTGTGGCGATTTTTCCATAAATACAGTTGTATATTTTATTTAACTTATTTCTGAAAGTAACATAAGTATAATTGAGTTACTTTCAGATTGAGTCTATTACTCATTTAAAAAGAATTTCAAATATATTTAATTTATGAAAATTATGGTATAATCCTATGTAACATTACGGCTGTTTTTTCCCTATAATGGGTTACTTAAATCATGTATAAGTGGTTTTCTCAATAATGCTTCCACCTCATGGACTGGCATAGGCTTAAAATAATAGAATCCTTGTATCTCGTCACACATCCCTTGATTTAAAAAATCAAGTTGATTTTTTCTTTCAACGCCTTCTGCAATAACACTAAGTCCCATGTTTTTAGCTAATATAATAATGGCTTTCGTAATTGCTTCATCTTTAGTGTTCACGCCAATACCCTGAATAAACGTCAGTGGAATTTTAATTCTGTCAGCAGGCAATTGTTTTAGATAATTTAGAGAAGAATACTCTGTTCCAAAATCATCAATTGCAATGTGAATACCCATATTTTTAAAGATAGTCAAGGTTTCAATAATATTGACTTTTCCCTTCATGACAGCACTTTCAGTAATCTCCAGTTCTAAGTACTGACAATCTAGGCCGGTTTCGCTTAGAATTTCTTCCACATCGCGGACAAGATTGCCATTCTGAAAATGCTTAGCAGAAAGATTAACTCCCATACGGATTCGTGGTAAACCTGCATTTTGCCACATCTTATTTTGCATGCAGGCAGTTCGTAATACCCACTCTCCTATTGAAATAATCAAATTTGTTTGTTCAGCAATTGGAATAAAT
>NZ_JAENWM010000066.1 GCF_016650035.1 Clostridium sp. | reverse complement strand
TGCAATTATATGTCACCTGATGAGTTTGAAATAGCCTATAAAAAAGCAAATAAACTTAATGTATCAATCGCAAGTTAAATTTAAGGGGATTACTAATAACTTTCTCATTTTAATTTGTACTTTTTATTGACATAGGACCACAATGACAGAAGGAATGCTGAAGATGATGGGTGTGTTTTCAGAGTTGGAGCGTAACATGATTTCAGAACGTGTTAAGAGTGGCATGGCTAATGCAGCCGCTAAAGGTAAAATAGTTGGTAGACCAACAACAAGCCTAACAGACATACCAGCCACAGTATTGAAAGCCTATGAACTGTTAAAGGGTGGCAAGATAAATAAGAGTGAATGTGCTAGAAGGTGTGATATATCAAGACCAAGTTTAGATAAGTATATTAAGATTATTGAAAGAAAAGAAGCTTAATGTGAAGCCTCTTTCTCAATTTGGATTTGTTGTTTATATATGTATTTCTGTGATATAATTCTTAGTATTAATGATTCATGAATGGCAGGTGATTAGAATACATGGAAATAGAGATATATTGTGATGAGAGCAGACAGGATCTGTTCTGTAATAAGGAGCAGATAAACGATACTAATAGGTACATTTGTATCGGAGGAATATGGATATATAAAAGTATAAGGACTGAGCTAAAGGACAAGATCAAAGAATTAATGACGAAGCATAGTGTTTATGGTGAAATAAAATGGAATAATGTTTCTAATAATAAATATAGCTTTTATGAAGAACTTATAGATTTATTTTTTAGCTACAACAATGAAGTGAGGTTTAGGTGTGTAGTAGTAGATGCTGCGAAGGTTGATATGGAATTATTTAATCACAATGACCATGAACTAGGATTTTATAAGTTTTACTATCAACTTATATATCACTGGACAAGTACTAATAATAGCTATAGCATATATACGGATTATAAAGTAAACAAAATGAGTAACCATATATTGAAACTTAGAGACATAGTAAATAGGGTTAACAGGACCAGTTTAGTTAAGTTAATACAAGCTATTGATTCAAAAGAATCGCTTATGTTACAGCTTGAAGATGTAATTATGGGGGCAGTAGGGTATAAGTACAATTTAGGACAAAAGGGACAATCACCATCTAAATTAGGAATTGTAAAGCGAATTGAGGAATACTTGGGTTGTGAAATAGGCAACACTAGTAGGAATGAAGGCAAGTTCAATGTGTTCAATATAAACCTAAGTGTCAGGGGGCGTAAATAAATGCGTCCAGATTTAATTTCATATACAGACATAGAAGAGTATAGGCAGCACTTTATAGAAAATTATTGTGATGCGAGTAGTCCAACGCAGACTTTTGATGGAATACAAGTATACTTCTATTCAGATATGTTTGATCATGCATTCTTTGAAAGTAGTGACAGACGTGGTAGCAAGGATGTGTTTTCTACAAAAAGAGCTGAGAGAATAGATTGGATAAAATCAGTATTGCAAGATGAGTATGCAGAGTTATATGAGGGATATGATAGCAAAAGCAAAACCTGTGATAATAGTAGAAGAGTAGCTATAATAACAGAAGATGATTATGTTGTCATTATAAGATTCACAAAAGGTATTAAGGCAAAGTTTGTAACTGCATACGTTGCCGACAGTGGGCATACCGCTACAAAAATAAGGACAAGTCCTAAATGGACCAAAAAAGAAAAATGACCACTGATTCGGGTTCAGTAGTCGAAACCTTTATATATCCCAAACTATAAGTAAAGGATTATTTGAATAAAGTGTAACACAATGTAATGCCAAATGCAATACAGATCTATTGCTGTTTGAAGTACATTTAGTTGATATACTACAACTACAATGGCTATGCGTTAACATATATACTATTGATAGTTGCGTCGATGATGTTACACTATTACTATATGCAATTATAAAGAATTTTACACATTATAACTAATATTATTAAATTATAACCATTTATTTTGAAATTATACAGAGTTAGTATGGTTAAAAGAATAAGAGGAGAACAATCGATTATACATGAGACATAGTATGATGCAGCCTAGCGTAGATGCGATTTACTAGTAGGGGAATGCATGCTAACATTTTGCTAACGTGGTGATCGATAATACATATTAATCATTGTTAATACAAGTTAAGTTAAAAGCTTGTAGACCATTGATAAGACTACGATTTGACTGAAAGAGTGTTAATGATTGTTAAGGGCTATTAGGTGGTGAAACTAACTGAATGCTAGTTTGACGAATACTGAATTCATATTTTACATTTGATATTGTACCGTCCAATAACAGCAAAAGCTTTTTATAATCCATATAGACATTCTGATTCTAAAATGATTCTATTAAGTTTTAAATGGTCCAATTATCATAAATAATATAAATAAAAAGAATAATAATAACATCAGAAACAACCGTTTACTCATTGAAGATAATATTGAAGAGTAGAGTGGGAATAAATAAAAAAGTGATACTATTTGTCACTTCATGTCAAATGGTTGCATCTCGTTTCATTTAGTTGATACTATTTCAATTGATTCCATTATTTGCAGCAAAAAGTGAAGTCAAAAGTTAGTCATTAAAGATGGACTGCTTATAATGAGTAAAATAACTATGCTTTATATGGAACTGAACTTATTTTCGATAAATAATTCGAAAATAAGTTCAGTTCTTTTTACAGACTGAAGAAAAAGTAGGTACGAAAAAACCTCTCGTACCTGCTTTTTAGTATTTTCTCAATGGTCGCTCTTAGGTAAGTTGGAATATCAGGAATCAGTAGTCATGGTATCCCTGTCATATTCAAGATGTTTGCTGAATTTTTTGCTATTTACCTGCACTTTTTAAACGCAATTTTTCTACTTTTTTCATTTGAAAAATACAGGAAAAATAATATACAATGAATCACCTCACAACTACCTCACATTTATAATTTATAATTACAATAACAAAATTAATAGACATAATGCAAAAAGATCTTAAGGAGGTTATTTTATGTACAAGAAAAAATTTAAAGTAGGTGTGGTAATTTTATCCATGATGGTAGTATTAGTTTCGATGCCCTTAACGGGGTGTTCGACTACGGATGTAGCAATGGAGGCAACTAACATTATATATGTTAGTGAAGATGGTTCTGGTGATGGAAGCAGCTGGGATTTAGCCTTTAACGATTTACAGGATGCTTTAGCGGCTTCAGAGGCGGGAAATCAGATTTGGGTGGCTGCTGGGACTTATTATGCTACAGACACTGATGATCGATTAGTAAGCCTAGTGATGAAAGACGGCGTCGATCTTTATGGTGGTTTTACTGGTTCTGAAAAAAGTCTTGATGAAAGAGATTGGGAAGCAAATGCTACTATAATTTCAGGAAACATTGGTGATTCTGCTGTTATGGAAGATAATTCAAGAGCAATAGTCATAGCTGCAGATAATATAATTGATGGCTTTACATTGCAAGATGGCTATAATATACCTGAAAATATGGATGCTCCTGCTTCACCACCAGAAGGTGAAGAACTTAAAGCGGGTGAAGAACCTAAAGCGGGTGAAGAACCTAAAGAAGGTGAAGAACCTAAAGAAGGAGAAGAAGATGCTAGTGCAACTGGTCCAGGACATAGAACACCAGATACTATTAGAGCTGAACTTGCATCTGCAGATGGATCACAATACGGTAGTGCAATGATCATATACCAAGCAGATGCAGTGATTAGAAACTGTACTATTACCAATAATACTGCAAGGCATGGTGGTGCAATATATATTTGTGGATACGGAACGGCTTACGATGGAAGTGTGGAAACATCTATGAAAGACCCAATCTTTATTAACTGCGATTTTGTTGATAATACTGCTTCTACTAGAGGTGGTGGAATAGCATTTGATATGTCTGCGATTGGATTCTTTATTGACTGCGTATTCTCAGGAAATGTTTGCGAAAGCAGTAAGGGTGGAGCAATATATAATGACTTCGGTTGTTCTCCAAGTTTAGTTAACTGTCTATTTTATGATAATCAAGCTGAAGCTGGGGCCGCAATAGCAAGTGATGGAGAATCAAATGCTAGATTAAATAATTGTACACTAACAGGTAATACATCTTTTAGAAGTGCAGTTTTATATCAAGGTACAGGTCCTTTTAATGATGTAGTAGCAATAAACACAATTATATGGGATAATATATGCGATGAAGATGCAGTTAGCATATATAACTGGAATGAATCTAATACTCAAGCAAGATACTCTATTGTACAAGATGGATATGAAGGCGAAGGCGTACTTGATGTTGATCCAATATTCGTGGATGCAGCAAATAATAATTACGATTTGGATGAGAGTTCTCCAGTATTAACAGCGGGTAGTGATGGTCAAAAAATCGGATTTGATGCTTCTCTTAGAGGGCAACGTAGCGAAACAGAGATTAATGAGATAATAGCAAACTTTGATAACGTAGTTCCTTACCCAGAGTCTCCAACACCAATTGATATGGCATATGACGAAAGTATTTTGCCTGAAATTGATGGAAATGTTATATATGTAACAACAGATGGAACAGGAACTGGAACAAGTTGGGCAGACGCTATGGACAATATTCAAATAGCAATAAATGCTGCTAACGATAAATATATAAATACTGGCGAAACCACCTCTATATGGGTAGCTGAAGGTGTATACCTAACAGGAGAAACAAGAAGTGATTCAATACTTCTACGTGAAGGTGTTGAACTTTACGGAGGGTTTGTAGGATCTGAAAGCAAACTTTCTGAGCGTGACTTTGATAAGTATGAAACAATTCTAAGTGCAGATATTGGTGTTGAGGGCGACAATAGTGACAACTCATATCACGTTGTTGTTGGTTCAGACGAAGCTCTTATTGATGGATTTACAATCGCTAATGGGAATGCAGATAGAGGCGATGGTGGTCAAACATATGATGCTAAAGGTGGCGGATTGCTAAACTATAAAGCTTCATACCGTGTTCCACCAATGGTAGAACCTTCTCTAGGCTTTGATACATTAGTATCAAATTGCATATTTACAGATAACTTTGCTATAGAAGGTGGAGCCGTGTATTCTTACCACGGAAGTTCTTCTGTATATACAAATTGTGATTTCCTTGATAATGAAGCCTATTATGCGGGTGCAGTTATGGAGCGAGCTGGAGGAAACAGTGAGTTTTATTCTTGTGTTTTTGAAGGAAATAGTGCAAAATACAAGGGTGGAGCGTTATTCGTCGATTATGGCTCAATGTCAAGTATTTGGGACAGTACGTTTATAAACAATGAAGCAGGTACAAATGGTGGAGCTATATATATAATTGACCGTGCTTCACAGGCTATACCTAATGAAACCAATTTTGCTTTAATTGATCCTGACTGGACATTTACAGCAGATATATTCTCATCAGTATATGCTGAAAATACTGAGTTTATTGGAAACAAAGCAGGCCTTGATGGTGGCGCTTTCTACCTTTATGAAGCAAGTAATTTAAAGCTTGTCGACTATGTTCTCGAAGGTAATGAAGCTGGAAGAGATGCAGATAATGCCTATATAAATGAAAGTTTCATATATGCAGAGCCAATGATTGAAGATGGTATTGTTGAGATTGGTAATCAGAACCCTGGTCCACAATAGTAGTAGACATTAAATAAATGGAGGTATATCATGTCCAAGATCTTATATGCAGATGATGATTTAAAATATCGTAAGCTTATAAACATATTTTTAAGCAATCAGGGACATGATGTACTGACTGCGGTTAATGGTTTGAAATTGTTAGAGCTTTATGACAGTCATAGGGATGCGGATTTAATCATACTTGATGTGATGATGCCAGAGATGAATGGCATTGAAACATGCAGCACCATCAGGCAAACATCGAATATCCCCATCCTTATGCTGACTGCTCTAGGTGAGATTCATGACGAAGTCAAGGGACTAAAAGAAGGTGCGGATGAATATATTGCAAAACCCTTCAGCAATGAAAAACTCGTAGCGAGAATTAACGCATTGCTTCGTAGAACAGTAAAGCAAGATGAAGAGTTTTTTAGCGAAGAAGGCTATACTTTTAATGATACACTACTGCTTGTTAGTAATGGTAATAAAAGTATCAGGCTCACACAAAAAGAATTTCTGCTTTTCAAAACTTTGTTAAAAAACAAGGGTCAAATACTATCCAGAGGTATGTTAATGGATAGGGTATGGGGTCTTGATTATTATGGGGATCCAAGAACAGTTGATACCCATATTAAAACTTTGAGACAAAAACTTGAGGATGATGGTATAAATATTGAGACGTCTTGGGGCGTAGGATACTATTACAGGAGTAACAACCATGAAGAATAGAAAAATTTTTAGTATTAGATACAAGCTAGTTATCGTAGCTAGTATCTTTTTTACATTATTTATAATTGGGTTTTTGATAATCAACAACATATTTTTGGAAAGGTTTTTTCTATGGCGACTTGAAAATGATATGAAAGGATATGCTGAAATTGTTTCTGAATCATATGACGATTTTTGGGGAAATCTGGAAAAAAGAGAAGCTATAACCTTTGAAAAGAGTAGGTTTTCCGGTTATAAAATTGAAATAGCTGATAATAATGGGAATGTTATTCATTCATCAGTTCCTGAATTTCCTGAAATGGATAGTTATAAATTACAATCGGACTATTTGGAGCATTTTCTTAGGGAAATTACAGGTATGAAAATGGGTGACTATAATTATGAGGTTTTAGAGCAGACGAATCATAAAGCTAGTCAAATTATTTTGATTTTGAAAAGGGAAGATATGAATTATCTTGTTGTTTCAGAGCAGATTACAAATATTAAGGGTAATATGGAGATCGCAAAAGAATTTTTTCTTATTGCCGGCACGATATTAACAATAATTGGACTTTTTATTACTTATGTACTGTCTAAAACAATCACGAATCCAATAATCAAGATTAGTAAACAGGCAAAAGAAATTGTTGGATTTGATTTTTCCTCAAGATATACAGGGCAAATAACAGATGAAATTGGTAATCTTGGAATACATATGAACCAGATTTCGGAAGAACTAAAGAATAGGATTGAGGAACTTGGGTATATCAATGAAAAACTTATAGATGATATGAGCTTACAGCAAAGATTCTTAGCCAGTATTTCCCATGAGTTTATGTCACCCGTGGGCATCATCAAGGGTTATGCCGAATCTATCAAGCTTAATTACTACGCTAATGAAACAGAAAAGAATGAATATGTTGACTATATATTGGAAGAATCTGACTGTCTGGCTGCTCTTGCTGAGGACATGATCATGCTATCGCGGCTTAACAGGCGTACGTTTGTACTTAACAAAGAGGAAGTTAACCTTTCAAAAGTGCTTAATGGTGTATGTTTGAAAAAAAGAGATCAGTATAAAGAAAGTAGTGTTCATATGGTTTTAGAAATACAAGAAAATATCAATTTTCTATGTGATAAAACTCGAATGAGCCAGATATTCAACAACTTATTGGATAATGGCTATAGGTATACTTCTCATCCTTGGAACTTAGTAATTAAGATGTACCAGGATATGAAGGGTATACATTTGACTGTTGTGAACAGTTGTAACCCCTTAAATGAACAGGATATTGAGCAGGTATTTATGCCTTTTTATCGATTTGAAGAAAGTCACAGCAAATTAACGGGGGGACATGGATTGGGCCTTTCGATTACCAAAGCTTTAGTTGAAGCCCAAGGTGGTATGATAAATGCAAGCTATAATAACGGCGAGTTTCATCTCGAAATTGAAATGTTTATTTTTTAAAGTAAAATGTATGTCTTCTAATGGAAAAATGATACAGAATTACTATAAGATTATTAGTAATTAGAGTTATGCACTGACTACAAAATGACTCATTCTCACTTAATAGTCAAACGAATTTCGACTGATATTTAAAATAAAAGCACAAAATCAAACCTAAAAACAACACCTAGAACCTAGATTTCTATCCTTGGCCTCGAGTGGGAATAAGTGTAACAATGCTTTAAGCCGTTTGTGGAAATGGAGTAGTGTATGATTTCAAGCGTAAAAACTTGTCTTTATACACTGCTTTTTTTGTTTGGAGGTTTGGGATATACTGAATGCTGTTTAGTATGCGTATATTATTCTACCATCTGATTGGTGAAAATTACAAATGAAATTATAAAGGAATTTATGAGAATATGTCGAAACAATTATTACTAGAATTCCAAAGGTAATAGTTTAGTTATCAGCAACAGGGTCCAAATACCATTCGATAAATAATTGTGTAAGGGGAATATTCCACAATATTATTGTTTGGGTAGGAACTTCAAATTATCAAGAGAACAGTTAATAATATATAGTGAATTTGAATAATAGTAAGACCGGAATCTTTTAAAATAAAACACATAACAGTAGAATAATGTACAATTTTGGGGGCGAAATAAAGTGAAACTTGTAATTAAAGATATAGAAAAAAGTTATGGAGAGAAGCAGGTGTTAAAAAAAGCATCATTTACCTTTGAAAAGGGGAAGATTTATGGACTATTAGGAAGAAATGGTGCAGGAAAGACAACTCTTTTTAACTGCATAAGCGGGGATATTAAATATGAAAATGGTTCAGTTAGTATTATAGAAGATGGACAAGTAGCGAAAAAAATAGATTATAGAAAAGTAGGGTATGTATTTTCAGATCCTGTATTACCAGAGTTTTTAACTGGGTATGAGTTTTTAAAATTTTATATTGATATTAATAAGGATATGATTGCGGAATTACTTACAATAGATGAGTATTTTGATATTATAAAAATTAATGAGGAAGACAGATATCGTTTGATAAAGGGATATTCCCATGGAATGAAAAATAAAATGCAGATGGTTTGTCTTTTAATAACTAAACCGCCCGTCATTTTATTAGATGAACCATTAACTTCTTTTGATGTAGTGGTGGCTTTAGAAATCAAGAATTTGTTAAAGGAAATGAAAAGTGATCACATCATTATTTTTTCTACTCATATTCTTCAGCTGGCTACAGATTTGTGTGATGAAATATTGGTTCTAAATAATTGTATCTTGGAAGACGTGGACAGTAAAATTCTAAAGAGTCCTGAATTTGAAGAGAAAATCATGGAGATTTTGAAGGAGAACGGAAATGATTAGTACATTTATAAATGGTTTTAAAGTGTCTTCTGCACAGAAGGCTAATACTTTTATATATTTTCTTAAAAGGATACCCCTTATAGGAAAAAAGATTCCTGATAATTTATATAAGAAGACTCATGCTAAAATGGTTATAGGGGTTATACGTGAAATATTAGGAGTGATTGGTGGATTTGTAGGCAAAGCTGCATATCTAGGAATAATGATTATTCTGCCTGCGTACTTAATGACCAAGGATATAGAAAAGTTACAACCGATTTTTATACATATATTTTTCTTTTTAAGCTTTGTTATAGGACCATTTATGAATACTAAAATGTTAGAAAAAAATAACAAACCAGCTTTTAATATGATAATTTTAATGAAGGTTGATGCAAGAAAATACTATGTTTCGGATATATTATACAAAAATATAACAGACTTTATATACTTTGTCCTTCCAGTAATAATTATAGGACTGATAATAGGGTTTTCACCACTAAAAACTGTAGTTCTTGTATTGGAATTAATAGCTTGTAGATTGATTTTCGCTTGGTTACAGCTTTTTATATATGATAAGCTTTTAAAGCATAGAGATCTATTTATGTCCGTAGTAATCCATCTCGGACTTGCGCTTGCCTATGCATTGCCATTATTAGGCTATACTATTGATTTTAATCTAATATTATTTAATGTTTTTGTAGCGATAACTATATTAAGTCTAGGAGTGGTAGCATTTATATATATATGGAAATTTAAGGCGTATACCACAATAGCAAAAGAATTATTGACTAAGGATAATTTATTTAATGGAGATACTCTCAAGACTGATATGACTTTTGGAGCTGTAAAACTAGATGAAAAGAAAATGAACAAGGAAGATTTAAACACAAAGAAATATAATAGTAAGCAGGGGTATGAATATTTAAACTCAATATTTTTTCTTAGATTTAGAAGAATAATGGTTAGGCCTACAAAGCAAAGGGCTATATTAATAGGTATTTTATTTTTAATTACAATGTATTTTGTGGTATTTATGCCAGATAAAAGAGGTGGTATAGTCACTGGGATTACAAAAGACACTCCTATGTTGCTATTCATAATGTACATCATGTCAACGGGAGAAAGAATTTGTAAGGCTTTGTTTTTTAATTGCGATATAAGTCTATTAAGATACGGTTATTATAGAGAGTCTAGTGTAATTTTATCCAATTTCACATCCAGGCTTAAGAGGGTAGTTATGCTTAATCTGATACCGGCGGTTACACTATGCATGGCTATAGTTTGTATTATTTTAGCAAGTGGTTACAGATATTTACTTGTTAGCATGATACCATTATTTTTGTGTATCATTTGCTTAGCTTGTTTTTTCTCCATACATCATTTGTTTATGTACTATGTGTTGCAGCCATACACAGCAGAGTTAACCGTAAAAAGCCCCTTATTTAAATTTATAAATATGGTTGTGTATATTGGTTGCTATGCATGTCTTCAAATTGAGATATCTTCATATTATTTCACAGTAGGGATTATTGTAACAACTATTGTATATATGTTAGTTGCGCTTGTTTTAACATATAGAATAGCTCCAAGAACTTTTAAACTTAAAAATTAAAAGCTTATACTAACAAAAGGATATGTTGCATTTTTAGCAATATATCCTTTTCATTAGGGTATAATCTTAGAAAAACTCTAAAGTAATTTTTTGATATTGAACAGAGAATTTTGAACCAGCCAATTCTGTGGGAAGTACTTTCCAACAGTCCAGTAACTAACGCCACCTAAATTATATTGATTAGCAGTCCTAAGCTTAACGTTAATACTCCTAGCATCTTCAAACCAAACTTCATGTTTTCTTCCATTAACATCATAATAGTTAAAAAATGGTGCTTGAGCAGTATAGTCATATTGAATAGCTGCATTTACTCTTCTTGCAAGATCTACGGCTTCTACATTGCCAAGTGCAACAGCTTTAGTTCCAGGTTCAAAAGGTAAGGTCCAATCATAACCATAATTAGGTATTCCCATAAAAATCTTTTTACTTGGAATTGCTGTTACAGCATAATCAAGAATTTTTTTTACATTATTAATTGGTGCTACGGCCATTGCAGGCCCAGAGGTATATCCCCACTCGTAAGTCATTAGTATTACATGAGAAACCGTGGTGCCATGAACAGGATAATCATGAGCTTCATAAAGCAATCCCTTTATATCTCCAGAAGGTTTAGGGGCTAAAGCGGTAGTAACGGTATAGCCTAAAGGCTTTAGCCTAGCTACAGTTTTGCGTATGAAATCATTATATTTTCCCCTATCTTTTGGGTAGATGTACTCTAAATCTATATCTAAGCCATAATAATTTTTGCTTTTTAATGTACTAATTATGTTGTCTAATAATGTATTTTGTACAGTTTTATCTGTAAGTATGGTGCTTGCCAAATCACTATCAAAGCCTCCACCTTCTTTTAAATTTGTAATTACCATCATAGGAGCCACTTTAGCCTTTCTTGCAGCGGTAATTAAGGGAACATCATTTATGCCTTTTAATGATCCATTATCTAGTATTTGATAACTAAATATACTTAGGTATGTGAGACTGGGCAGAGTTTTTACAAGCACATCCATATTCGTAGAAGGAAGGGCATAGCCATTAGCTTCAATAGAGCCTGATTTTCCTTGCGATGGTGGTATATTAATAATCTGACCGGGGTAAAGTAAGGTAGAAACACTAAGACTAGGATTTGTTGAATATAAACTAGAAATAGTTACATCATACATTTTAGCTATGCTGTAAAGTGATTGACCGGAAATAATTTTATGTGGTCTTGTGCCTTGAAGTATTACAATAGTTTGACCTACTATAAGGTCAGCTGGGTTTGTAAGTTCATTATCTAAAGCGATTTTAGTATATGAAGCTCCATATAATTTAGAAATTCCATATAAGCTTTCACCATTTTTAACAACATGAATAATCAAAAAAAATCACATCCTTTAAAAGTAATATATTTTAATATATGCGACAGAATATAAGGGAATACGTACTATATTTTTTAAATAAAAAGAAACCTTCCATAATTAAGAATTTACTCTCGTTATTCTTGAATAAAAAGCCAATTTAAGGAAAAAAATTAAAATTTTACTCGAATAAGAGTAGAAAATTGCATGATATTGTTGAATTTTTAGAATAATATGATTATAATTGTAATTAGACATATGGAGGATTGAATTTTTAAAACCGGAATTATTTTTCAAACACATTATTTCCTGCATATAATTCTATAAACAAGGGGGAGACAATTATGTCCAATCAAAAGAAAGAGGAACAGGAATTTAAGCCGTATATTTCTGCGGATAAGGTCTTACCAGAATTTACTCTAACCGCAGTTCTACTTGGTATTTTAATTTCAGTTGTTTTTGGTGCGGCTAATGCGTATCTAGGATTAAAAGTAGGTATGACAATTAGTGCATCTATTCCTGCTGCTGTAATTTCAATGGGAATTATTAGAGGCCTTCTTAAAAAAGAATCCATACTAGAGAACAATATGGTTCAAACAATTGGGTCAGCCGGTGAATCTCTGGCGGCAGGTGCCATTTTCACATTACCAGCCATGTTTTATTTGGATGGAAGAATGGAATGAGGGTGCTCCAAGCCTAATAACCATAACAGCCATCGCTTTAGCTGGCGGAATCCTCGGAGTTCTTTTTATGGTTCCATTAAGAAAGGCACTAATTGTAAAAGAACATGGAACACTGCCTTATCCTGAAGGAACAGCGTGTGCTGAGGTATTACTTGCTGGAGAAGAGGGCGGAGAAAAAGCGAAAATTACATTTATAGGACTCGGAGTTGGTGCCGTATATAAATTTATTACGGGCGGATTCAAATTATTTCCTAGTGAAATAGAAACTGTTATTCCGGGTTATAAAGGAGCTGCCATCGGGGCAGATGTTTTACCAGCATTACTAGGTGTTGGATTTATAATTGGACCTAGAATTTCTGCATACATGTTAGGTGGAGCGGTTATTGGATGGTTTGCATTAATTCCTTTGATTTCAAACATTGGAAGCATGGGTGTTGTAGTTTTGTACCCAGCATCAGTACCAATATCTGAACTAGACTATTGGGGAATTTGGGATAATTATATAAGATATGTGGGTGCGGGAGCAGTTGCATTCGGTGGTGTTTTTAGTTTAGTTAAATCATTGCCACTTATTGTAAGCACATTTAGAGATGCAATGAAGAACTTTTCTAAAAGTGAAGGCGGAGGTACCATCAGAACAGATAATGACATGCCAATGAAATTTGTAATAATTGGTGTTTTAGCTGTTATCTTGGCTATGATGATGACAAGCGTTATACCAGTAGGAATTATTGGTGCTGTGTTAATTGCACTTTTCGGTTTCTTTTTTGCAACTGTTTCCTCAAGAATCGTTGGTCTTGTGGGAAGTTCTTCGAATCCCGTATCGGGGATGACAATAGCTACACTTATTGTTACAGCTATTGTTTTTAAAGCTAGTGGAAACGATGGACATGCAGGCATGATTGCAACATTATCAGTAGGTGCTGTTATTTGTATCATTGCTGCAATGGCAGGAGATACATCTCAGGATTTAAAAACTGGTTACTTAGTTGGAGCAACACCAAAGCTTCAACAATATGGAGAGCTCATTGGTGCATTAGCTGCAGCATTCGCCATAGGTGGTGTTTTGATACTATTAAATAATGCATGGGGATTTGGTTCACCTGAATTGCCTGCACCTCAAGCAACACTTATGAGGTTAGTTATCGAAGGCGTTATGGGTGGAAACTTACCTTGGAATCTTGTGTTCGCTGGTGTAGGTATCGGAGTTGCACTGGAATTATTGGGATTACCAGTTCTACCAGTAGCTATTGGTCTATATCTTCCAATCCATTTAAGTACACCTATCATGGTGGGTGGATTAATCAGAGGAATATTAAACAAGAAGCAAGAAGCAATAGGTAAAGGAATTGATAACATTAAAGATAAGATTGATTGTGGGATTCTATATTCTTCTGGATTAATTGCCGGTGAAGGGTTAGTAGGTATACTACTTGCAGTATTTGCAGTTGCAAATGTGAAGCTTGACCTTGGTATTGATTTAGGGCAAATAGGAGCATTGTTCTTCTTTGGTCTTCTAGTATTATCTCTCTTGAAGTATTCTTTACTTAAGAAAGATAAAATTTAAAATAAAATAATTACTTATGGGTAATAATGTAAAGAGGGTATTTTAAATATCCTCTTTAAAATTTATGAAATACGAGGTGTAGTCATGGCTAGAAAAATAACTAAAAATGCTAATTTTTTGAAACTGGTACCTTACAAAAATATGGATCAGAAATGGGAATTGAAAGATGATGGTTTGGTTCGAATTATTGTTATGAGGGATGGATTATTAGATAGGGCTGTGAGGATGTTTTTCAAAACACCAAAAGAAATGAAAATCGATTTAGATGCCCAGGGCAGTTGCGTATGGAAAGGTATAGACAATCATAGGAATATTGAAGAAATCGGGAAGCTGTTAGTTAAAGATTTTGGTGATAAGGCAGAGCCCCTTTATCAGAGACTGGGGACCTATATTAATATTTTGAGAAATAACAAATTTATAAAATTGAAAGAAGTTAGTGATTGATATGATTAGTTTTATTTTAAAAGCAGTACTACTAGGAGTAACTATTACATTTTTGCTTTCATGGGGATATGTAAAACAGCAAAGGAAGGCTGAGGAACTATATCGCAAGCTAGGGATTAAATGTGAAGCAAAAATAATAAAAAAAATGAAAACAGAGGGAGCTATTACTGTAAAGGAAATAGAAGAAATCATCTCTGGAACCAAGGGAACTGTAATTTGGAGTAAAAATAAAATGCAGGTTACTAATTCAAAGATAGCTACGAAGACAATACTAGAAAATTTGATAAACAGTGGTGTAATTACTGAAGCTGTAGAAAAAGGACCTAAAAAATATTGCCTAAAATAAAAAAAAATTTAAAAAACCATGCTGAGATACTTAGATTTTTATAGTGTTTCGGTATGGTTTTATTTTTAGTTATAACAAATTATTCTAAAAATAACATATTTAAGTAAAACACTTGATTTATTTAAGCTAATAAACTAAAATTAAATGTGTTATTAAAAAAAAACAGTGAATCATAGTTAAGTAGTGGTCATAACAATAAGAAAAATAAAACAATTAATTATTGTTTCAATACAAAAAGACTGACAAGGAGGAATAACAATGGAAAAAAATTTATCTTTAGATTTAAGCAAGACAATTCCATATTTAGGGGAGCATGAAATTTCTTACTTTCAACCAATGGTATCTACTGCGCATAAAATGCTACACGACAAAACAGGCGCGGGAAATGAATTTTTAGGATGGATCGATCTTCCTTTAAATTATGATAAATCCGAATTTGCAAGAATTAAGAAGGCAGCAGAAAAGGTAAGAAGTAATTCGGAAGTCCTAATAGTAATTGGAATAGGTGGATCATACCTTGGAGCTAGAGCTGCTATAGAAATGTTAAGTCATAGTTTTTATAACAGTCTTTCAAGCGAAAAAAGAAAATCACCAGCTATATTCTTTGCTGGAAACAATATAAGTTCTACATATATGGCAGACTTAATTGATGCTATAGAGGGTAAAGATTTTTCTGTGAATGTAATTTCAAAATCAGGAACTACTACAGAACCAGCTATTGCTTTTAGAGTATTTAAAGGGTTATTAGAAAAGAAATATGGAAAAGAAGGAGCAAAAGAAAGGATTTTTGCTACTACAGATAAAGCTAAAGGAGCTCTAAAAAAATTAGCAGATACAGAAGGCTATGAAACTTTCGTTATTCCAGATGATGTAGGAGGAAGATTCACAGTGTTAACACCTGTTGGATTACTTCCAATTGCAATAGCAGGTATAAATATTGATGAAATGATGAAAGGTGCAGCGGACGCAAGAGAAGCTTACAGCAATGATGATTTAGATAATAATGATTGTTATAAGTATGCAGCAGCCAGAAATTCGCTATACAGAAAAGGAAAAGTTACAGAAATCTTAGTTAACTATGAACCAGCACTTCAATATTTTGGTGAATGGTGGAAACAACTTTATGGTGAGAGTGAAGGAAAAGACCAAAAGGGAATATTCCCAGCAGCGGTTAATTTTTCTACAGATTTACATTCTATGGGACAGTACATTCAAGAAGGAGTAAGAAATATATTTGAAACAGTTATTAATGTAGAAAAACCAAGAAGAGAATTTGTTATAGAAGAAGCAAGTGAAGATTTGGACGGATTAAACTTTTTAGCAGGTAAAACAATGGATTTTGTTAATAAAAAAGCATTTCAGGGAACAGTACTTGCTCATAATGATGGAGATGTACCAAATATTATTTTAAATGTACCATCATTAACAGCATATAATTTTGGACATATGGTTTATTTCTTTGAAAAGTCTTGTGCAATAAGTGGATATTTATCAGGTGTAAATCCATTTAATCAACCAGGAGTTGAAGCATACAAGAAAAATATGTTTGCACTTCTTGGAAAAGCAGGATATGAAGAGCTAAAAGCAGAACTTGAAAAAAGGCTTTAGAGATATGAGAAAAATCATATGAGAATTATTGTAGATGCAGATGGTTGTCCTGGAAAACAGTTAATAGAAAAAGCTGCTAAAGAAAACTCTATAGAACTTATTATGTATTGTGATATTAATCATGTTTTAAACAGCGATTATGCCTCGATAAGATATGTGGATAGTGGATTTCAAAGTGTGGATATGAAAGTAGCTAATGAGGCAAAAACTAAGGATATAGTTATTACTCAAGATTTTGGTGTTGCTGCTATGGTTTTAGCTAAAGGTGCCTTTGCTATAGGCCCTAAAGGTCATGTATACGATGATTCTAATATCGATAAGCTATTATTTGAAAGACATATGTCTAGTAAGGCAAGACGTGGTGGAGGAAAAACCACTGGTCCCAAGAAAAGAACTAATGAAGATGATGAAAAGCTTTATAATAATTTACTTAAACTTATTGCAAAAGCGCAATCTACTCATTAACAATATTATTTCATATCATTTATTATACTAAAAAAAGAGTTATTAGTTATTTTAGGGGGCTAAGCAATTAAAAATTGTTTAGCCCTCTAAAAATTTAGAAAAATTAGCTATTCTAGAGTTCTAAGGGTTTGAACTGTTCCATATCAAGGTTATTTTTAATAGATTCGGGGTAGAGTCCTGCATTATTTAGTACTTCTAACATAGGATATTCAGTTTCATTATCTACAGTGATAATTTTTTTCTTATAAGTATAATTGGGGTCATATTCATTTGGTTGTTTATCACGCATAATATTTCTCCCTTCATAAGTTATTATAAAGATAAATTTTAATAATTAAAAAAATCTATCTTTATAATAGTTTTAGCAAAATATCAGATTTTTATTATAGAAATTTATTACCATAAAAACGTATAATATTTAAGAGGTTTTATTTCATATGAAGATTATGATATACTAGAAATATAAATAAACGAATAAATAAAAAACAGCTTTAAAGGCTGTTTTTTTATGAGCAGAAGTTTATATAATTATCATAAAAATGATAGATTGAATGGAAACTATAATTAATGGTTTGTAAAATATTTAAGGAGATGAAGATAAATGGAAAGAATAGACAAAGTATTATCGAATTTAGGCCATGGTACAAGAAAAGAAGTAAAGGCATTACTTAAGAAAGGTAAAATAGAGATCGATGGAATCATAGTTTCTGATAATACTATGAAGATTGATCCGGAAGAGGTTGTAATAAAGGTATCTGGTGAAGAAATCACATATAGAAAATACATATATTTAACTATGAATAAGCCAGCTGGTGTGGTTTCTGCTACTGTAGATAATCATGATGAAACTGTAATTGATTTAATAGCTCATGAATATCATGCTTTTAAGCCATTCCCTATAGGGAGGTTAGATAAAGATACAGTTGGACTTCTATTAATCACTAATGATGGTGAATTAAATCATAAATTAATAGCCCCTAAGAATCATGTAGATAAGGTGTATTATGCAGAGATCAATAAACCTATAGATGCAAGTGATGTGGATACATTTAAAAAAGGTGTTATATTAAATGACGAATATAAATGCATGCCAGCAATATTAGAAGTATTAAAATCTGATGAAAATGGATCTGAGGTTATGGTCACTATTCAAGAAGGTAAATTTCATCAGGTAAAAAGAATGTTTGAAAGTGTAGATAAGAAAGTTGTATTTTTAAGAAGAATGAGCTTTGGCCCATTAAAATTAGATGAAAGTTTAGAGGAAGGAGAATATAGAGAATTATCTGATTTAGAGATAGATTTATTAAAACAAGTTTAATCTAATTTGAAATACCATTCAATGAAGAGATAATGAATAGAATATGAATAAAATGCCATCATTTTATAAAATGTTTACAATAAGATTTGCAAAAACACTTGCAAATCTTATCGAAATTTAATATAATTAAGGTGCAAAGATAAATAAAGAGATAAATAGCCCCCTTTTTATTTGTTATAAAACAGCCCAACCCCAAGGGCTGTTTTATTTTTATAAAAGTCAATTTTCGTAACCAAATATTGATATACTATATTTCGACAAAATGCCTACATTAAATATAACTATTTAATGTAGGCATTTTTTATTTGGAAATAGGGAAGTATATAACTAGTACTATATACTAGATGTATCTTTTAGACTATAATGAAAGTGAGTAATTATAGAAATACAAGAATAATTTAGTATGTAATTTTGTTGAAAGTAAAAGAATAATAATTATGGGTTATAAAAACCGAAAAATAGATTATTAGGAAAGTTAGAGGAGGAGTACAAATGGTGGTAAAAGATACTTTGATAAATTTTATGACAGAGCAAGCGTACAAACCTATGAACCTAAAAGAACTCTCTAAAGTGTTTGATATTAAAAAAGGAGACATGAAGGAGTTTGCAACGTTACTCGCTGCAATGGAAGAGAAGGGTGATGTAGTTAAAACACGTACTGAGCATTATGGTATTCCAGAGAGGATGGGTCTTGTAATTGGTAGATTCCAAGGACATCAAAGAGGATTTGGATTTGTAATAGCTCGCGAAGAAAGACCAGATATATTTATTACAGCAGATAATGTTAACGGCGCAATGAATGGTGACACAGTTATTGCAAAAATATTAAAAGAAGAAAATAAAGGCAAGAAATGTGAAGGTGAAATTACAAGAATAATAGAACGTGGTAATAAAACAATAATAGGAACTTATGAGGACAGTAAAAACTTTGGTTTTGTTGTAGCAGATGATAAGAGGATTGCTCAGGACATATTTATCCCAAAGGCTGAAAGAAATGGAGCCACAACAGGTCAAATAGTAATAGCAGAAATAACTCAGTGGCCAGAACAAAGAAGAAATCCTGAGGGAAGAATCATTGAAATTCTCGGTGACAAAGGGGACACAGGTATTGATATATTAACTATAATTAAAAAACATCATTTACCAGAGGAGTTTCCGCAAAAGGTTGAAGCTTTTGCTGAAAATATAGTTGATAAAATACCAGAAGAAGAGTATGCAAGGAGAACAGATTTAAGAGACTTACGTATGGTAACTATAGATGGAGAGGATGCTAAAGATTTAGATGACGCGGTGTCTATTGAGATTCTAGAGAGTGGCAACTATCGTTTAGGAGTTCATATAGCGGATGTTTCTCATTACGCTAAAGAGAAAAGCGTTTTAGACATAGAAGCTTTAAAAAGAGCAACTTCAGTATACTTAATAGATAGAGTTATACCAATGCTTCCTAAAAAACTCTCTAATGGAGTTTGTAGCTTGAACCCTAAATTGGATAGGTTAACGCTTACTTGCTTTATGGAAATAGATAAAAATGGTAAAATTGTAGACCATGAGATATTAGAAACCATTATAAAGACCAATGAGAGAATGACTTACACTGACGTCACAAAAATATTAAGAGAAAAAGATGCTGAAACAATTAAAAAGTATGATTACTTATATGAAGATTTTAAACACATGGAAGAATTATGTGGCATCCTTAACAAAAAGAGAATGGCAAGAGGCGCCATAGATTTTGATTTTGATGAATGTAAGATAATTTTAAATGAATTTGGAAAACCTGTAGATATTGTACCTTATGAAAGAGCAATTGCGAATAGAGTGGTTGAGGAATTTATGTTAGCCGCTAATGAAACTGTAGCTGAGCACATGTTCTGGCTCAATGTACCATTTGTTTATAGAATTCATGAGGATCCAGATGAAGAAAAATTAATTCTTTTTAGTGAATTTGCACATAACTTAGGATACTCTATGAAGTGGGGAAAAGACATACATCCTAGAATGCTTCAAGAAGTAATAGCAAAAGTAAAAGGGCAAAAAGAAGAGATGGTGCTAAGTACACTTTTACTTCGTTCTATGATGAAAGCAAAATATTATCCAGAATGTAGTGGTCATTTCGGTTTGGCTGCCAAATATTATTGCCATTTTACATCACCAATTAGAAGGTACCCTGACTTAATGATCCATAGGATAATCAAAGAAGTTATAAACGGCGGCTTAAGTGAGAAAAGAACAGAAAAATTAAGAAAAGAGGTAGAAATAGCATCAAAACAATCCTCAGACATGGAAAGAGTAGCTATGGAAGCAGAGAGAGAAGTAGATGACTTAAAGAAAGCAGAATACATGAGTGAGAGAATTGGGCAAGAATTTGAAGGTATTATTTCTTCAGTAACTAACTTTGGACTCTTTGTGGAACTACCTAATACTATAGAAGGGTTAGTCCATATGAGTAGCTTAGATGATGATTATTATGTATTTGATGAAAGACATCTAACTCTTATTGGTGAGAGAACCAAAAAAATGTATAAACTAGGAGAAGAGGTAAAGATAATAGTTAGTAAAGTTGATTTAGCTTCTCATGAGGTTTATTTTGATTTTGTTAAAAGTGATGAAGAAGAACAAGAACATCCAGAAAAATATTCAGTTACTGAGCTAGACGAGCTTATTAAGGAATAAGACATAGCATCAGAATAATTTAAAAATAAAATGCAGGAGGGGGATCGTCTCCTCTTCTGATTATTTTATTTAAAGAGTATAATAGAAGAAAATTCATATATTATTGAAATGGAATGTATAATATAGTATAATGATAACAATAAAGTAGGTGAGATAATGGCAAAGGAAAAGACAAATAAAACATTAGTAGAAAATAGAAAAGCAAGACATGATTATTTTATAGAGGAAGCAATGGAAGCTGGTATAGCGCTTGTGGGTACAGAGGTTAAGTCTATTAGAGCTGGAAAGGCAAACTTAAAAGATAGTTATGCAGATGTTATAAATGGTGAAGTATTTATTAAGAATATGCATATAAGTCATTATGAAAATGGGAATCAATTTAACGCTGATCCATTAAGAGTCAGAAGGTTATTGCTTCACAAAGAACAAATAGAGAAACTAGTAAGATTTACGGCTCAAAAGGGTTATACATTAGTTCCATTATCACTATATCTTAAAAATACCAAAGTGAAAGTTAATCTTGGTGTTGTTCGTGGTAAGAAAGATTACGATAAAAGAGATGCAATGCTTGAAAAAGATGCCAAGAGAGATATGGATAGACAAATTAAAGAAAGAATGAGATAACAGGTAGTAATACACCGAAATACCATAATATTAGCACTTGATAAATGGCATGATATAGTGTATCATTAGGCTTATAGTAAGTAGTACAACAAATTAACAAGAATTAAAAAGATGTAAAATTGCGTTATAGATATGCAATAAGTTTCATGATTATTGCGAAGCAAAAGATTAAAATATAATCTTTTGACTATAAGGGGGCGTACTTGGTTTCGACGGGGGTACGTTGCATCGAGGAAGCGAGCCGAGGGAACCTATGGACCCGCGTTAAAAAACTATTGGGACAATTTAAACGCAAACGATAATTTAGCACTAGCAGCTTAGTTCTGCTACGTCTTACCTTTGATTACCGCGACTTAGGATAGGGCGCCGACAGCGGTGAACCGAGTCTGGGAAAGCTTTGACCTGGAAACGGAAAATATGA
>NZ_JAENWM010000073.1 GCF_016650035.1 Clostridium sp. | reverse complement strand
TAAAACATGTCTTTAGGAGGAGGACCGCAAAATTTTACAGACTTGTCAAGTGTTTTATGCGAAAAAAGTGGGGGAATCAACAAAAATTAATGATGCTAAAAATGAGTAATCACAGGAGCTAAGGAGTTTCCGTGAAAGCTCACTTAATAGTAGGGGGTGACTGGAATCATCTTATTCCAGGTACAGATCCAAGTTTGTTTAATACTACGGAGACTTGGCCGGAATGGCTTCAAAAGATACCAGAAGATTTTACACCAGAGGGTTTTACGTGGGTAGCAGACAAAACAATACCAACTACAAGAACTGATGCGACTAGTTATGTAAAGGATGAAAATTTTTCTGCAGTAATTGATGGTTTTTTAGTTTCCCCAAATGTTGAAATAGAAAATGTTAAAGGCTATGCATTAGAATTTAAATATACGGATCATAACCCAGTAAAAATAGAGTTTAAACTTAAATAATAAAGCCTTATCTTGGTGATATATATCACACAAGATAAGGTTTTTTAATATATCTACTGCAATTTCATTACCTAAAATGGCATGATCAATCTCTATGATTTTTTGCTACTTGATTGGATCTTTAAAAGGACTATTTTATTTTCATGACCTTATCATTAATTTCTTTGTCTGTTAATTTATAATCCTTTGAAGTTAACCAAAGTTCATACACATGCATATCTATTTCATACATGAATATTACTTTTTCAACAGAGATATTTTTTTCTTTTAAAATTTTCATTACTTCTTTTGCAACTGCAATTTGGTCTGTATTACTAATCAAATCTATATTTACTTGTTCATAGAGAGCATTATTTTCAAATATTCCTTTACTACCTCCAGTTGCTTTTTTAATACTTTTCTGAATATCACTACCATCAAATATATTTTTAATCTTGGTATTGTATTGTATTTTGCTTTTGTATTGAATATAAGAATCCAAAATATTTTTTGTTTTAAAGTCTTTTGAAATTGGAAAATAGGTTTCGTCATCTAAGCAAGTTACATTTGCATAATAGTTACCGTAAATAATATCAATTTTTGTAACACCTACTTTAAATGATAGTTCTGGATATTTTGTATCCAGATGTTTTGCAAACTCACTTCTTATACTCAAAAGAAAAATAAATGCGATTACTATAACCACGAGCATTATTCCCCCGACATTTATCAATACAACTTTTTTTTTATCCATAAAGCACCTCCCGTATATTTTTTTATTTATAAATAAATATTAATCAGCAAGTTCATGGAACCGTTTGAACATATAATCTTTTTCAAAAGAAAAGCATACTCTTCTATAGTTATTATCTAAAATCCTGTAATGATCTGATATTGTATTTTGCTGAATTGTATATCCGTTTTTAGCTTCGATATCTTTCCACCAAATTTTGCCTCCAAATGTTGGAATATACCATCTCTCATCGTTTGAAATTGATATTGAACGAATAATATCTTCAACACCCCCTCCAAAAGTTAGTTCTAATATCTCACTGTCTTTAAAAATAACACACACAGCAATTGCAACAGACCACCCCATACTACTTCTTTCTTTCTCTACTTGTACAAGTGTTTTTTTAGATATTCCAAGTATTTCCGCCATTTTATCTTGCGTATATCCTTTTTCAGTTCTTATAAGTCTAACTTTCCTATCTACTTCCTTTATAAATTCAAGCCTTGTCATTAATTAATTCCGCCCTTCAAACTATATTCCTGATAAATTAAATATTTAGTATAAAAATATTCTTATAGTGTAATTATACACCTTAAGAATATTTTTACAACTATATTGTTAGAATTTTAAGACCTAACAGTATAAATTTCATAAAAAAATAGCAACAAAAACTGTATTAGTTTTTGTTGCTAAGTACTGTAACCACTACCACTAGCTATATTACTACTATTTATATTTGATTTGCTTTAATATTTACCTGCGTAGATATATTAGCATTAAATACATGTTCTATTCTAGGTAATGATATTTTTAAAGTTTCCCTAAGAACATCCTCTACTGTTTCTACTGTTTTAATCGTAAGCTCATTTAAAACTTCTTCTGGTACATCCTTTAAATCAATTAAATTATCTTTCGGAATTAATATTTTTGTTATCCCAGCTCTTTGAGCTCCTATTAATTTTTCCTTAAGTCCACCAATTGGAAGCACTGCTCCCCTTAATGTTATTTCGCCAGTCATAGCAAGCTTTGGATCCACCTTTATACCTGTAACAAGTGATGCAAGTGCAGTGAAGAGGGTAATTCCAGCTGAAGGACCATCTTTAGGAGTAGATCCTTGCGGAACATGAATATGAAGATCTCTTTCCTTAAAGTCTATAGCATTCATTGGTAGTCTAGACTTAAGAAGACTTAGTGAAATCTTTGCAGATTCTTTCATAACATCACCTAGTTGCCCAGTTAGTGTTATTTGTCCACTTCCTACCATATCAGTAGCTTCAATGAAAAGTATTTCTCCACCCACCGTAGTGAATGCAAGTCCTGTAACAACTCCAGGAGGATTATCATTTTGAGCCTTATCATGGCTTGAAACTTTTCTGCCAAGCAAATCAATTAGTTCGTCTGCAGTAACTATAAATGGTAATTCCACCTTCTTCGCAACAATTTTTTCGGAGGTAATTCT
The DNA here is from genome assembly GCF_016650035.1 of Clostridium sp. Taxonomy (GTDB): domain Bacteria; phylum Bacillota; class Clostridia; order Clostridiales; family Clostridiaceae; genus Clostridium_AD. Next base: position 17,696 of record NZ_JAENWM010000073.1, on the reverse strand, counting down.
TGCAACTTTCGCAAGTTGCTTTTTAAGCCCTCTAACGCCAGCTTCTAAAGTATATTCACTTATTATTTTTTCTAATGCCTTGTCCTCAATAACTAACTGGTCCTTAGTAAGCCCATGTTCTTCGAGAACTTCTGATATTAAATGATCTTTTCCAATATGAAATTTTTCACTCATAGTGTAACTAGACATTGTAATTATCTCCATCCTATCAAGGAGTGGCCTAGGTATATTCTCTAGCGAGTTAGCTGTTGCTATAAATAAAACCTGGGACAAATCATAAGGCAAGTCCAAATAGTGATCTGTAAAGCTATTATTTTGTTCTGGATCTAATACCTCAAGGAGTGCACTAGCTGGATCTCCGTTATATCCTTTCATCAGTTTGTCCACTTCATCTAAAACCATAACTGGATTTGTCTCTCCTGCCTTTTTAATACTTTGAAGAATTCTTCCAGGCATTGCACCTATATAAGTTCTTCTATGTCCTCTGATTTCTGCTTCATCACGAATGCCTCCCAAACTAAGCCTTATATATTTCTTATGAAGAGCCTCTGCAATACTTTTACCCAAACTTGTCTTACCAGTACCTGGAGGACCAACTAACAGTAAGATAGAACCTTTATTATCCTTTTTTAGTTGCATAACTGCTAAATGTTGTATTATTCTATCCTTCACTTTATCAAGGCCATAATGCTGCTTGTCCAAGACTTGTCTTGCTTCTTCTAAATTTATAACTTCATGTTCAGCCTTCTTCCAAGGAAGCTTTACGAGTAGATCTAAATAGTTACGTATTATATTATATTCGGCACTATTTGGGCTTTGACCTTCTAGTTTATCTAATTCATCTAGAGCCGCATCCTTTACATCTAATGGCATTTCTGCTTGTTCAATTTTATCAAAATAATCTTTATCCTTTTTAGAACCTTCTCTTTTCCCTTCATTTAGTTCGGTTTGAATAGCTTTTAATTGCTCTCTAAGTAATGATTCTCTATAGCTTTTATTAGATTTCTCAGTGAACTTTTCTGCCATTTCAAGTTGCAATTTAAGAGACTCCTTTTGTTTTAGGATGTAATCCACAAACTTAAGACTTCTCTCCTTTAACGACTGAATTTGAATCAAATCATATTTTTCTTCGTTTGATAGTGGCATAAATTGAGTAAGATGAGCCATAAGTTTATTTAAATCCGTTTGCTCTTTTACTATCTTCATAAACTGTTCTGATCCCTTAAAATTTTCACTAACCTCACCAGTAACTTTTTTCACATACTCTAAAACTTCTTCTTGCCCTTCTTCTGTAATATCAATAACATCCTGTGCAATCTGAAATTCCACATTGATTAAATCATTGGAAATATTGAGTGTTTTAATTTCTACCCTATCCAGTACTTCTATTTTTATTTGATATCCACTTTCAGTTTTTTCCACTTCATTTACATGAAATGAAACTCCAATGCTATGAAAATCTTCTTGCTTTAAACTACTTTGATTAAAATTTTGCTTTAAAGAAAGAGCAATACTAAATTGGTCGTCCATAGCTAAATTTTTTAGTGTTTCCTCACTGACATTTTTTATTTTTAAAGTATAAGTCATTCCTGGCAATAGAACTATATTCGAAACAGGAATTACCATTCCCTCTTTATTCTTTTTATCTAAATTCATATTAATCACCCTTTCCTTAAATAATTATTATTTCATCACAAAAATTCTCTAGCTGCAATAGATTATTATTTTGTTAATTACAGAAGTAATGCCTCTTGAATAATTGTAATCATTTCTGAAAGCATCTTATCCTGTTCGGTTTCTAAAGCACATTGCTTAATTGCAATAGATTTTATAGGATAAAAAAGTATAGCTACCAAATTGTGATTTTGAAAATCTTTAATAATTCTTTTCTCTTTCATTTCCTCTAACAAATCATTTAAATTATTTATACCTTTCATATCTGAACATTGACTAGCTAATGCTGGACAACTTGAAAATTGATCTACAAAATGAAAAATCTCTCCGTGCTCTTGGATGTAATTATAATACCCTCTAGCAAGTATTTCAATAAGTTCACGCCCATTAATATCTTTATAAATCTTGCTGAGTAGATAATCAAAGATTTCTTCAGAATACTCAATATAAATATCCCGTAGCATAATCTCTTTATTCTCATAATAAATATAAAGAGTGGCTGGAGAAACCCCTGCCTCTTTAGCAATTTTTGAAATAGAAGTACCATGGAAGCCTTGTTCAAGTATTAATTTAACAACTGCTTCTTTTATACTTTTTTCTTTCCCATCATCTTTTCTTCTCATCTTAACACCTCTGTTATATTCTATAATAAACGACCATTCATTTATTGTCAAGAGGCTTTTTTATTATTTAATAACATTTTAATGCCTTATTTTTATATAATAATATAACCTTTTAAATATACCATTGCTAACTTACAACTTGTATTGTATAATAAGTTGTTACTTGTCGTAGCCTTAGTAATAATCTATGCTACACTTCAACATAATACTAGCTAAGCATAAATACTTTCATAGATAATTCTTTCAACAAAATTCTTTATTATTACACCTAATTGCCAAATATAGGTCAACTTCCAACTACCCTAAAGGGATACTGGTCTTGTGCCTAATTTTATAAGTATAAAAAAATAAATAGCACAATTACGTTATCAATTGATAAACGTTATCTGTACTACAAAAAAATAAGGGGGATGAGATTATTGAAAACTATAGGTTTTCCAAGAATGCACAAAGAAACAAATGAAAAAAGAGACTTTTTACCATCTTTTTTTGGTATGCTAAAAAAAGAGAATGCACAAATATTTCTTGAAGAGGAATATGGCTCCGCTTTGGGTTATTCAAAACAAGATTATTTAAAGGAAAATGGCACAATAGAATTTGTATCTAACAGAGAATGCTATGAAAAAGACATAGTTGCAGTTTTAAGGTCACCAGAGTACGAAGAAATTGAGTACATGAAAGATGGAAGCACACTATTAAGTATGCTTCATTATCAAACTCGAGCTACTAGAGTAACACAACTTAAAGAGAAAGGCATATTGGCTGTTTCTCTAGATTCTATCAGAAATGATTTTCTTGAAAGAATCGTTGTTAATTATGGCGCAACTTCAGGAAATGGAATTAATGCAGCCTTTACTGAGCTAATAAAAAAATATGAAAATATGTCTATTGTTGATGTAAAACCTATAATTGTAAGCATAATGGGAATGGGACAAGTTGGCTTAACGGCAGCAAAACTAGCTGGAAAATATGCAAATAATAAGGTAAATGAAGCTATACTGTCAGAGAAAAGTAACGGTGTTCTTGTTAATATGCTTTCTAGAAACATAACTAACAATAAAAAACTTATGATGAATATTTTAAAAGACACAGATATTTTAGTAGATGCAACAACTAGAGACGATGCAACAGAATATGTTATAAGCAATGAGTTATTAGGATACTTAAAACCTCATTCTATAATTTTAGATTTAACTGCAGATCCATATTTAACAGATATTAATTCTGTTCAAATAAAGGCAATTGAGGGGATACCAAATGGTACTTTAGATAGAATTGTAATGCACCCAAACGACTCTGAATATAGCAATATTCCGAAGTCTTGTAAATCAAATAACCAAAGAACAGTAGTAAGCTGTAATGCATGGCCGGGAGTAAGCCCAAACTCTTGCATGGACTTATATGGTAAACAGCTTATTTATATTATGCAAAATCTTATAGGATATGACTCTCTTGATTTTCATTTATATAGCAATGATTATTTTAACAGAGCTATTTACAAAGCAACTATTGAATATTTTGAAGAAACTGAAATTAACTACGAAGATGACATAGTAATGTAGTATAATTTTTCTAAAAATAAGAGTGCCAAATTTGGCACTCTTATTTTTGTGATTTTCCTATAACGGCGGATATAACTGAAGTTAAATTAATTATAGATTTATTGAGGTCTTCAATTTTCTTCTCAAATCTAACAAGCAGATATATACTCACACCTATAGGGAAGCCAACTGTATTAACCAGTTTAACAAATGCATCGTACATGTTTGCATCACCTCCCTCACCGTTACAAACAATATATATGCATTTTATAACTATTTTGTGATAGTTTTTTTATAAATTATTTCTTAATATTTTAAAACATTTTTCAAATATTAATCATGTTAAAAATCTCCCTACATATACTTAATTATAATAAATATAATCCTATCACAGGGGGTATTAAATGGACTATAAAAAAATAATAGAAAATGATAGAGAAGTTAAGATCAAAACCAAGTTCGAAGGAACTTTTTTAGACTATTTAGATGTAATTAAAGCAAATCCTGACAAGGCTAAACTTTCGCATAAGAGGATGTATGACACAATTATAAAAGATGGCTTTGAAATTTTAAAGCCTGAAGAAAACCCAAGAATAAGGAAAATATACGGCAATGACCTTATAAAAAGATATAATTTTTTCAAAGAAGACTTTTTTGGAATTGATAAAGTACTTATGAAAATAGTTAGTTATTTTTATTCTGCATCAATGAAAGGTGAAGAATCTAGGCAGGTTTTATATTTAGCTGGTCCTGTAGGTGCTGGAAAATCATCTTTAGTCGAAGCTCTTAAGAAAGCTTTTGAAAATACACCGCCGGTATATGTTTTAAAAGGATGTCCTATGAATGAAGAACCACTACATTTAATACCAAAACATCTTAGACGCGACTTTGAAAAAATGCTTGGTGTAGAAATTGAAGGTGATCTTTGCCCAGCCTGCAAATATAGGCTCTTAAACGAGTATGATGGTAAATTTGAAGATTTTCCTGTTACAACTACTTCATTTTCAATAAGGTCAAGAAAAGGTATAGGTGTTGTCCCACCAGTAGACCCTAATAATCAAGATACTTCAATTTTAACAGGTTCTGTAGATATATCAAAAATGGATATGTATTCAGAAGATGATCCAAGAGTTTTCTCTCTTAATGGAGCCTTCAATGTTGGAAACCGTGGGCTTGTAGAATTTATAGAAGTATTCAAAAATGATGTTGAGTATCTTCACACTATAATAACTGCAACTCAAGAAAAATCAATACCTTCACCAGGAAAGGGCTCTATGATTTACTTTGATGGTATAATTATTGCCCATTCTAATGAAGCCGAATGGAATAGGTTTAAATCAGATCATACTAATGAAGCTATTTTAGATAGAATTGTAAAGGTTGAAGTTCCTTATTGCCTTGAATTAAATGAAGAAATTAAAATTTATGAAAAGATACTTAAAAAGAGTAATTTCAAACCTCATATAGCACCACACACCATTGAAACAGCTGCAACGTTTGCACTACTCTCAAGACTTAAACCATCTAATAAGGTAGATTCTATAACTAAATTAAAGATTTATAATGGTGAGGAAATAGTAGAAAAAGGAACTACTAAAAAAGTTGATATTAGTGAAATAAGAGAAGAAGCAGGTATCGATGAGGGCATGCAAGGAATTTCAACTAGATTTATTGTAAAAGCCATTGATAACGCTATTTCAAATTCAGAATTTGATTGCATAAATCCACTTAGTATTATGGAAAGTATCATTAAATCAGTTAGGGAAATGGATGTTGCTGAAGATGAAAAGAAGAAGTATATGGGCTTTATCCAGGATACTATTAGAAAAGAATACAACAAGGTCTTAGAAAAGGAAGTAACTAAGGCTTTTATACACAGCTATAAAGAGCAAGCGGAAAGTCTGTTTAATAATTATATTGATAATGCAGAAGCCTTTGTAAATAAGGCAAAATTAAAGGATAGTTCTACCGGTGAAGAGTTACAAGCCGATGAGCATTTTATGCGTTCTATAGAAGAACAGATTGGAGTAGGTGAAAGTTCTGCAAAAGGGTTCAGGAGTGATGTTACTTCCTATATGTTCTATGTGGTTAGAAATGGCGGTAAAATTAAATATGAGTCTTATGAACCACTAAAAGAAGCTATTGAAAAGAAACTAACAAGCTCAGTAAAAGAGCTGTCAAGAATTGTGACTAGGTCTAGAGTCAGGGATAAAGAGCAGGATGAAAAATATAATGTTATGGTGGAACAAATGAAACTAAATGGCTATTGTGATCATTGCTGCGATGTAATATTAAAATATGCCGCTAATAATCTTTGGAAGGACTAATCCTATGGGGGTATTTAGAGACAATAATTCATCTCCCATAGACCATGATAGGGCTGTAGAGGACAGACGACGTCACCGTCAGCTTGTAGAAAAATCCATTAAAGAAAATTTAGGGGATATCTTATCCGAAGAAAGCATTATAGGGCAAAGTAAGGATAAAAAAATCAAAATACCTATAAGAGGTCTTAAGGAATATGAATTTATTTTCGGTAAAAACAAGGGTGGAGTTGGTAGTGGAGATGGCAATGAAAAACGAGGTCAAGTTATAGGAAAAGAAAAGGCACAAGGCTCTGGAAAAGGTTCAGGTGGAGCCGGTGAAGATGAAGGTGAAGATATTTACGAAACTGAGATAACACTAGAAGACGCTCTAAATTATCTATTAGAAGATTTAGAGCTCCCTGAAATGGACAAAAAAAAGTTTTCGGAAATTTTAACGGAAAATAGTACTAAAAGAGCAGGATATCAAAAACATGGAATTAATCCACGCCTTGCTAAAAAAAGAACAGTAACTGAAAAAATTAAAAGACAACAAGGAAAACGTAAAGCCTTAAAAGAAATATCAAAAGATGATGAAATGGAAAGATTACCTTTCAAAAATGAAGATCTAAGATATCATAGACTAAAACAAGTGTTAAAGAGAGAATCAAATGCAGTAATTTTATGTGTAATGGATGTATCTGGATCAATGGATAACACAAAAAAATACTTGGCACGCTCCTTCTTCTTTATTCTGTCTCAATTTATTAAATCTAAATACTCAAATGTGGAAGTTAGTTTTGTTGCCCATACAACTGTTGCTAAGGAAGTAAACGAAGTTGACTTTTTTCACAAAGTAGAATCAGGAGGTACCTATATTTCTAGTGGACTAAATAAAGCTTTAGAAATAATTGATAAAAGATATAATCCTGAATATTGGAATGTGTATGTTTTTTACGTAAGTGACGGAGATAATTGGCAAGAAGATAATCAAAAAGCCATAGATGCTGCAAAAAATATTTGCGAAGTAAGCAATCTATTTGGATATGCTGAACTTATGCGTAGCTACTATTCTTCTTCAATGAAAGATACTTTTCAAAAAGGAGTAACTAATAAAAACTTTCTTTCTGTGGATATAAAAGAAAAACTTGATTTATGGAAAGGACTTAAATACATGCTAAAAAAGGGCGGAGAGAGGTGACACTATTTTGGAGTATACCTTAAAGGGTTTGGAAAATTGGAATGTTAAAATTGAAAATTTAGCAATAAAAGTAGGACTTGATTTCTATCCTCAAGAGTATGAAATAATAGGATATAAAGATATGTTAGGCTACGAATCTTATATCGGGATGCCTTCAAGATATCCACATTGGAGCTTTGGAAAGTCCTATGAAAAAAACAGTACCGTATATAAATATAATTTAACTGGACTACCTTATGAAATGGTTATAAATTCGGATCCATGTATTGCATATTTAATGAAGGAAAATACCCTTTTACTACAGATACTTACAATGGCTCATGTTTATGGCCATAACGATTTTTTTAAAAATAATAGACTTTTTAAAGACGGGACTAGAGCTGCATCTACTGTGGAAATGTTTAAATTTCATGCAGATATGGTAAGGAGTTATATAAATGATCCAAGTATAGGTTATGAGAAGGTAGAACGAATATTAGATGCAGCTCATGCCATAAAATTCCAAACTTCTAGGGTTATTGGAGAAAAAAGAATACAGGGCGAAGTACTAAAACAACGACTTTTAGATGATTATAAAGATAAAAATGAAGTTCATAGTAATTTAGAAACATATGTTAAATTACAATTTCCTAATTTAAATAAAATACCTATAGAACCAGAGGAAGATATTTTATATTTTATAATAAAATATGGAGATTTGGAAGAATGGGAAAAAAGTTTATTAGAATTTGTAAGACAAGAAACCTCTTATTTTATTCCTCAAATTGAGACAAAGATAATGAATGAAGGCTGGGCTAGCTATTGGCATTATAATATCTTGAAAAAGCTGGATTTACCTGATTCACTCCATTTAGAATTCATTAAGCGCCATAATGATGTTATAGCTCCAGGTTTTGGATCCATAAATCCATATTTTGTAGGATTCAAAATTTTTGAAGATATTGTAAAGCGATATGGACCAGATAAGATATTTGAAGTTAGATCCCTTGAACGAGATGAATCCTTTTTAAGAAAATATTTAACAGAAGAACTATGTGCGGATCTTAATTTATTTGAGTATGCTGCTAAGGATGGAAATTTTGTAATTAAAGAAGTAGCTGATGATAATGGATTTAAAAGTATTAGAAATACCTTATGTAGTTCTTGCGGCGTAGGTAGTATACCCCTTATTAGGGTAATCGAAATGTCCAAAAATGACAAAACTTTAATTCTAGAGCATGTTTTTGATGGAAGAGAGTTAAATTCTGTTTACGCACAAGGGACACTAAAGTATATATATGAGTTATGGGGCCATACTGTTAGTTTAAAAACAACACAACTTGGGAAAGAAATTAAACTTGTATGTGATAACAATCACATAACTGTAAAATAATAACACCACAAACCCAAAGCCGTACTATAAAATGTACGGTTTTTTTTACTGGTGTTTTAATCATTACAGGCGTTTATATATGCCAAAGAAACTAAAAATAAACCCTATAGGTTTAATCCTATAGGGTTAATAATAATCTTTTAATTATCTTCTGAATCCTCTGTCGTTCTGTTGTTTTCTTGCTCTTCTGCAATCAACACATCTTTGAGGCTCATTGTCGAATCCTTTTTCTTTGTAGAATTCTTGTTCGCCTTCAGTGAATACGAAGTCTTTACCACAATCTTTACATACTAAAGTTTTATCTGCCATGTTAAACATTCCTCCTTTTTCTAAATATTAAGATCTAGAACCAATTAACAATTATATTCAAAAAAGAGGATATGTTGTTATCTAGTTTAATCTCAGCACTAACTGTAGTTAAACAATTAATATAGATTTATTTTAGCATGTCCATTAATGAAATGCAATATATTTCCCCTTGTTTTATTAACAATAATTCTCAATATTTCATTATTAAAATTAATGTTAAGGATATTTATTCTTTTATTTTTGTAAGCTGATTTCTATCTTCCATTTGAGGTGGTTCTTCCATCCATCCATGTTTAATCATCATTTTTCCGCCTTTTTTTGAATAAGTAAAGGTGTTTTTTACAATTAATGCTAGTTTAACATGTAAATCACCTCTCATGCTAAATGATGTACCCAAAGCATTGAAGCCTAAAGCTGAGCTGGTTATTAAACTAATTATGTACATCATAAGTTTATCTGAAAATGGTGTTTTAATTGTATCTGTAGCCTTGCCTGCCCATGTACTTGGAGGTTGAATATCACTTTGTAATAACACAGCACTTAATTCAGTTATAATATTTTTTGATATTTCTTTACCTTCTATAAAATATGTTTTTACTTCATCTTCTTTCGCAACTTGTGCAAATCCTGTCATCAGTTGCATTCCTAAAATATTGTTTTCTATAGCTTCATTAATATAACCAACCTCAATTGTATTTAATGAGCGTTTTTCAGATAAAATATTATAACCACTCATGTAATTTATGTTTTCAATAAATTCTATACGTTTTGGAATAGTTACAGCTGGTGGTTGTGCAAGAACTCCTTTTCCTAATAGATAGTTTGTTGTCATAACAAAATATTTATCAGCAATATCATATTCAAGTTTATATAAATCATGAACTTCTTTCATAAGTGATATAGCTGTAAATACAGAAGAATGACCAAGTTTCAATTTCATAATCTGACGAAGAAACATTATATTGAAAATATCATCAAATAGCGGAGGTTCTTCTCTTATAATATCTCGTTCATCAAATCCCATTGGAATAACTGCATTTGCTTTATTAAATATATTCACAATATTACCTTTTACATTTAGAATATCAGTAATATACTCACTTAATATATTTTTGGCTTCTTTATCAATAGTTTTATCTTTAAATATATTAAATATCATTAAATTTGCTGTTGTAGATTGATAAGCCATCCATATTGTACCTACTTCTGATGAAGATAATTGTATTTTTGCCTCTGTAGTCATTTTAATGACCCCTTTTTTTTATTTTTTTAATATTAAACTAAATATAAACATAATTAATCTTTTATTTTGTAAGTTGATTTCTATCTTCCATTTGAGGAGGCTCTTCCATCCATTTATGTTTAATCATTAATTTAGCACCTTTTTTTGAATATTCAAATATATCCTTAGAAATAAGTCCAAGTTTAACATGTAAATCTTTTCTCATACTGAAAGATGTACCGAGTCCAGTGAAGCCTAAAGCTGTACTTGCTGTTAAACTATTTATGTACATCATAAGTTTATCAGAGAAAGGAGCCTCCGTAGAATTTGTAGCTTTACCTGCCCAAGAACTTGGAGGTTGAATATCACTTTGTAATAACACACCACTTAATTCCGTAATTACATTTTTTGCTAATTCTTTACCTTCTATGAAGTATTTTTTAACTTCGCTTTCTTTTGCAACTTGTGCAAATCCAGTAAGTAACTGCATGTTAAAAATATTATATTCTATAGCTTCATTAATATAACCAACCTCAATTGTATTTAATGAACGCTTTTCAGAAAAAGCATTAAATCCACTCATGTAATTTTTATCTTCTATAAATTCTACTTGTTTGGGCATAGTTACATATGGTGGTCTTGCAAGCACCCCTTTTTCTAATAGATAGTTTGTAGCCATCACATAATATTTATTAGAAATGTCGTACTTTTGTTTTAATACTTCATTTACCTCTTTCAAATATGACATTGCTGCAAATACAGCAGAATGACCTAAATGTAATTTTGAAAGTTGGCGAATATACATTATACTGAAGATATCATCAAATAGAGGTGGTGCTTCTCGTATAATATCTTGCTCCCCAAATCCTAGTGGAATAACTGCTTTTTCATTGTTGAATATTTTTACAATTCCATTGATTGTATTCTTTCTATCATTAGCATAGGAGGTAACTATCTTTTTAGCATCCTTATCTATAACTTTATCTTTAAATAAATCGCAAATTGTTACCGATGCTGATACTGTTTGATAGCTCATCCATAATGTACCTAATTCTGTTGAAGTTATTTGTAGTTTTGCTTCTGTTGTCATTTTAATCCACCCTTCATATTTGATATATATAGTTTAAAATATATAATTCTAGTTTACTTAATTATATTATCTTAAAATTCTTCTTATCTTATAATGTTATAAGGTATTTTCATTATAAAAAATAAAATATGTGGACTTATAAGTGCAATCATCCAAGCATACATTGGCTTTTTATAATGAAGTATTAGCATTGCAAATATCATATAATTGAACGCCAAACTATACCATATATTCCATCCGTTTAGGTGTGTAAAATATCCTAATTTCATACCAATTAATTCAGCTAAAGTGTAAATAGCCACATAGATAGAAATATGAAAAATTTGTTTTGTTTTTTTGCTTGGTAAATGAGGAATAAATAGCATTACTGTGCTTGGATATACTGTTATACAAATATATAAATCAGAAAAGGTGTGATTTAATATTTTTGATTCATATAACCATAATGGATTATTATATATTAATAGAATACAGGTAACATTACTCAAAACAAAAAATAATATAGTAGAATAATAATTCTTCCAATTTTTCCAGTCTCCAAATTTATAACAAATGATAATAGATATAATAGAAAGAAATATAAGATACATAATAAAAACACCTACTTAAGTTTTTATTTTAGCCTCACACTAAATTTTCATGATTAACTGATTGTAGTGGTTGTTAAGGCAACTATTGTCAATCATAATATTCGCACCTTTTTTACCGTACTTCATAATTTCGGCTAAATATTTCATCATCTATCTGACTTAAAATCAAATTGTAATTTTGCATTCCTAATCTTGACATAAAGCATAAATATCCCAAGTAGAAAACATCAGTATATAAGAACTCCATAAACCTGCTATTTCCGTTGAAAGCAAAGGTAATTTTGAAATATATTCCATAAATGTTGCCTCCTAATATTCATTGATACATTTAATATACCCTGCTTATAAAATTAATATACTATTAATATATACTGAATAATTTAGTGAAGTTTTAATTAAATCAACTTATATTCTCAATTACTTTAATCATACCCATATTTAAAGCAATTATGGTTTATCCATAAAATTGACTTCCCTTTCATCGTTTTCAAAAACGCAATGGAAATGATAACAAGTCGGTATGATAGCATATTAGACTTGTTATTTTTTAAATTATTAAAATAAATATTTAACAAAGTTTGATTTTTCTATTGCATTTAATATTATATGTGTTATTATATTGTTATATCTTAATATTAGAATATACCAATTTAATGATCTTCTCAAAATTAAAATATAACTAAATAATGCTCTGGTAAAATTCAAGAAAGGGAAAATCTATGGATAAAGATTATACTAAATACTGTGAAATTGCAGAAGTTATAAAAGTATTGGCACATCCTATTAGGTTATGTATAGTGAAAAGTATATTAGACCAAGGTGAGTGTAATGTATCACATATGCATACTTGCCTAGCAGTTCCTCAATCTACTGTATCACAGCATTTACAGAAGTTAAGATATGCTGGTGTAATAGAGGGTCATCGAAAGGGGCTTGAAGTTAATTATAAAATTAAAAATGAAAGAATAACAGAGTTAATAAATTCAATCTTAATATTGAATTATAAATAAGTTATGATAATACAAGGAGGAATATTTTTATGAAAAAAGTATTAATTGTAGGTGGCGTAGCTGGTGGAGCTTCAACAGCAGCCAGACTTAGAAGACTTGATGAAACTGCGGAAATCATTATGTTTGAAAGAGATGAATATATATCTTTTGCAAATTGTGGACTCCCTTATTATATAGGTGAAGTTATAAAAGAAAGAGATAATCTTTTAGTACAAACACCTGAAAGTATGAAAGCCAGATTTAATATAGATGTAAGAAATAACAGTGATGTAGTGGGAATTGACACAGAGAAAAAGACTGTGACAGTTAATAGTAAGGCTAATGGCACTTATGAAGAAAGCTATGATTATATAGTCCTATCACCAGGCTCTAAAGCAATTAAACCTAATATAGAAGGCATTAATAGCAAAAGAATATTTACCTTAAGAAATATACCAGATACAGATAATATAAAAGCATTTGTTGATAAAAAAGGTATTAATTCTGCTGTTGTTATTGGCGGAGGATATGTTGGAATTGAAATGGCTGAAAACTTAAAAGAAAGAGGTCTTGACGTTACTATAGTAGAAGCAGCTCCTCACATAATGGCCCCTTTAGATACAAATATTGTTTTAACCGTTGAAAAGGAAATTTCAGATAATGGAATTGAAATAATTTTAAACGACGGAGTAAAAGCTTTTACAGATAATGAAGATAGTGTGGAAATAATTTTAAATAGTGATAAAAAACTAAACGCTGATATGGTTATTTTAGCAATAGGAGTGCGTCCTGATACTGGTTTCCTAAAAAACAGTGGAATAGAATTCGGACCTAAAGGTCATATAATAGTAAATGATAAAATGGAAACAGCTGTTCCTTCTGTATATGCAGTAGGTGATGCTATAGAAATAGTTGATTTTGTGAACAAACAAAAATCAGCAATTCCACTAGCTGGACCTGCAAATAAACAAGGTAGGATTGCAGCTGATAATATAGCTGGTCTTGGAACTACTTTTAAGGGAACTCAAGGAACTTCAATTATTAAGGTGTTTGGTTTAACAGCTGCCGGTACAGGCAATAATGAAAGAACTTTAACTAGACTTAATATTCCTCATAAAGTTGTATTTGTACATCCTGTATCTCATGCATCGTATTACCCTGGTTCTCTTCCTATGACTTTAAAACTTATTTTTAATGATGAAGGAAAGATACTTGGCGCCCAAGGTGTAGGTTATGACGGAGTAGACAAGCGAATAGATGTACTTGCTACAGTTATACGCCTAGGTGGAACAGTTACTGATTTAACAGAGCTAGAACTTTCTTATGCACCTCCTTTCTCATCAGCTAAAGATCCAGTAAATATGGCAGGTTTTTTGGCTGAAAATGTGTTAAAAGGAATAACTAATGTAATAACCACAGATGAGTTCTCAGCCTATGATAAATCCAATACTGTACTTATAGATGTACGTACTGACATTGAATTTGAAAATGGACATCTTGAAGGTGCTATAAATATTCCAGTAGATGATTTAAGAGAAAGAATGAACGAACTTGATAAAAACAAAGAAATTGTTGATTACTGTCAAATAGGTATTAGAGGGTATATCGCAGCTAGAATTTTATCTCAAAATGGATTCAAAGTTAAAAACTTAACTGGGGGATATAAATCAGCTCTAAATTCAAATATAAAATTAGATAAAGTAAGCGTTAGTGATGGAGCAAAAAGACAGTCTGTAGATCCTGATACTCAAGTTATAAAACACTCTTTAGATAATGGCACTTCTAATTATGATAAAGCTCTAGATGCTTGTGGTTTATGTTGTCCTGGTCCATTAATTCAAGTCAAAGCTAATATTGACGATTTATATGAAGGTCAAATATTGAAAGTAACAGCTTCTGATCCTGGTTTTTATGAGGATATTAGATCTTGGTGTACTAAAACAAACAATGAATTATTAGATCTTAGAAAAGAAAAAGGTATGGTTTACGCCTTTATTAAAAAAGGAAATAGTAATAATACAAAAGTAAATAGATCCTTTCCAGCAGATGCAGTAGAAAAAAACAACAAAACCATGGTAGTTTTTAGTGGTGATTTAGATAAAGCCATTGCAGCCTTTATTATTGCAAATGGGGCAGTTGCAATGGGTAGTAAAGTTACAATATTATTTACCTTCTGGGGTCTTAACGTCATAAGGAAACCTGAAAAAGTATCTGTTAAAAAAGGTTTAATAGATTCCATGTTTGGATTTATGATGCCTAGAGGAAGTAAAAAACTTAGACTTTCCCAAATGAACATGATGGGAATGGGAGCTAAAATGATCCGTTCTGTAATGAAAAACAAAAATATAAGTTCTCTTGAAGATTTAATAAAATCAGCTATTGATAGTGGCGTAGAGGTAGTTGCTTGCTCAATGTCCATGGATGTTATGGGTATTACTGAAGCGGAACTTATTGATGGTGTTAAAATTGGAGGAGTTGGCTATTACTTAGGTGAAACTGAAAACTCAAATGTAAATCTATTTATTTAATATTTTAGGTGCCACCCACGTGGCAAGTGGCAAGTTTAAAAAAATATATGCGGAAGAACTACTGAGGTAGTGCTTCCGCATTTTATTGTTATTATGCTTTTAATCTATAAGCCTCATCTCAAAATCCAGCGGTACATTATACTGTATGCTTTTCACATCCAAAATTATTTTTTCATCCTTTAATTCATTAAATTTAAACTTTACCGTTTCTTTAAAAGAATCCACTTCTATCTCTTTAATTGCAACTTTCTTACCTTTTTCATTTTTTGCTTCTAAACTAAACTCTATTGCATTTTCAGATACATTTAAAGTAATATTAGAACCATCAACATCGATAATAGATATTCCCAGATTATTAGGATCTACCTGTTTATTTTTTAAATCTATAGTAATATGTTTATCCTGTTTATTTATATATTTAAATCCCCCACACTGGAAAGTCAATCCCTTTGTGCTGTCCTTTGTGCTGTCTATACCGCCTTGCAATTCTAAGTAAATCATATTGTCATCAACATAAGATGTAAAGTCACTAGGACTAAAATACTGCGTCCCCTCTCCATCAACAAGACTTGGTTCTAAAACCCCAGTTAATTTATTTTCCTCACTTAAAAGTTCGCAGTAAACTCTACTCCTCGAACCCGAAAGTTCCAATTTTGCAATTTTAAATATACCCACTTCACTTTTAAATTCTTTTCCCTTTATATTAAAAACTCTTAAACCCTTGTTATAAATTTTATCATTTAGCGATATAGGTATATTTAAAGTTGTGATTTTACTATTTTCATAAAGCTGTTCTATATCACTTATAGCCTTTTCATCTAATTCTGAGCGTGCTATATGAAAAGATGGATTATCTTTATAAACCGCTATTTCTATTTCAAAATCTTTAACTACCCTGTCCATATGAACTTCCATATAATCTTTATCTTGCCCTATTACTGACCATGGAAGGTATTTACCATCAGCTTTATTTTTAAATTTTATTATTTTCCCTAACATTAAACTTTCATCTTCAATTAAATCTTCACTCTCAATCTCATAACCAATCCATAATTTTAAGTCATCCCCTGCTACTTCTGTTACCGTAAACTTTACCCCCTTATCTTCTATAGCAGTACCTACTTCCTGAATGTTTCCATTATTTATAACATTATTAAATCCCTTGTCATAGCTCACTATTTTTATAAGCTTGTCTAATCCTGGTATTTTAACTAAAGCTAGTGCTACACCCGGAAAAACATTAACTGATACTACAAATACTAACATTGCTGCTATCACTGATTTTACTATCTTATTAATGATTTTATTTTTCTTTACGCCTTTTCCTTTTTTAGCTTCTCTTTTTAAGTCTAATTCAGTAGCCTGCACAATTTTCCCATGGAGTTTAGCCCGAATTTTTTCCTTTTCATTATTATTGTCATTAGAATTTTCTATATAATCCTTTGTATATTCCTTATTCATTATCATACTCAAATCCTCATCAGAAATATTATCTACTATATTAAATAATTCCTTTTCATTCATATCACTTCTACCTCCTTACATCTAATTTTTTTTAACAAAAGTCTGCACCGATATAATCTATTGTCTACAGAACTAACAGTTGTATTAAAGACCTTCGCTATTTCTTTTATTTCATAATTCATGAAATATCTAAGGTGAAAATATGTTTTATCAGGTTCTTTGAATTTACTAATTATCTGTAAAAAGTCTTGTTCAGCAATTTTATCAAGTACTTCCTCTTCAATGCTAACTGATACATTGTCCCAAATATCCATATTGTTAACAGATTCACTTAGTTCCTTTTGTGTATGCTTTTGAAGTTTTCTCCTTACATTAAGAGCTACTGTTCTTGTCTTTACATTTACAAATGTATCAAAAGAACCACGCTTACCATCAAATTTATGAATTTCTTTCCATAAAGCTAAAAACACATCACTTGCACATTCTTCAATATCCTCCTTAGTTCCAAATATACCTAGGATTCTTTTTACATAATAATATACTCTGTCAAAGTACATATCATATAGATCATCTATAGCCCTTTCATCTCTTGTTTTTAACCTATCAACCAATTTATCTATCATCTTTAAACACCTCTCATATAGTAATACGTGCACTCTCGGAAACTCTTAATGCATTGCTAACTCTTGATTCATTTTTGCTCAAAAATCAACTTCACCTCAGAATTTCTTCGTGCTATATATTGTACGGATAGCTTAGATAATCCAAGCTATTCGTAGCATTATCTATT
>NZ_JAENWM010000097.1 GCF_016650035.1 Clostridium sp. | reverse complement strand
CCGTAACTGTACAGATACCCCATTCGGATCATAGACATAGAAATAGCGAGTTTGAATGTCAGGGTTCTGGATGGCAGAAGGGTTAAGACCTCTGTCCTGGGCAAGCTTATGCATTGAATCCAGCTTATCCGTCTCAAAGCAAATGAACATACCTTTGCCTTCAAACTTCTGACCTTGTGGCATGCAGACAAGTTCAATCTCAGTTTCTCCACTGCCATTCGTCAGAAATGCAACTTCTCCAGGTTCTGCTTTAAAGCGACGGTAAGTAGTTAGTTCTGTAATCGTCTCATAAAATTCAATAGATTCTTCCAAGTTGTTGACCATTAAGGTAACATGTTTAATATGCATAGTATATCTCCTTTTCATTGGTGCATTATGACATCAGTTTTTTACAAATGCGATGAAATGCTTTAATACCTCATTGATTTATATAATTATACCATTGAATTCAAAACCTCGCACCACTTCAACGGATTTTGTCTGTTCGCTTCCAAATTCTGCAAGGAACTTGACTGTTGGGATTAATTGTAAACTGAAAAAGAAAGAATAATAGCAAGTGAGTCCAGCATGTCCTCACTAGGAACCCAGGGTAGAAAAAATTTAATAATTGAGTGAAATTTTAATAATAAATATAATTTTGAGCTCAAAAATTATTTTGTTTTTTATTGTGATATACTTAATAGAATTACTTTATTTCTATTTTCTATTATTAATGGCCATTCTCTTATTTATTTTGATTTCATATGAAAATACATAAAAATTAATTGTTAACATATACTATTTATAATTTATATAGCTTAATAAAGGTGGGATCAACTTGAAAGAAAGCATTCACATTATAAGAAAGTTTGGTAAATATTTTAAAAAGCATTATATAATCTTGTTATCATTTCTTCTGCCTGCACTTATTTTGGGAATTGCCTATATAACTGTTGGAATTTTCCCCTTTGGTAATGGGAGTTTATTAATATCTGACTTATATCATCAATATGCTCCATTTATATCAGAATTACAGGACAAGCTCAAATCATCTTCAAGCCTGCTGTACTCTTGGTCAGGTGGTCTTGGGGTTAATTTCTTGCCTTTGTTTTCGTATTATCTGGCTAGCCCTTTAAATCTTATAACTATTTTGTTTCCAGCAGACTATTTGACTGAAGCAGTACTTGTGCTTACGCTTATAAAGGTAAGTCTTTCAGGGGCCTGTTTTGCCTTTTACTTAAAAATTGTGCATGGTGAAAAGGGGCTGGTTACTGTAGGTTTCTCCATACTTTATGCACTCTCTGGTTTTGTGCTTGCTTTTTCCTGGAATATTATGTGGATGGGCGCGATTTATCTTCTGCCCCTCATTATGATTGGGCTTGTAAACTTAGTACGGAAAGGTAAAGGTTTCTTTTTCTGCATTACTTTGGCCTTTGCTTTTTTATCTAATTTTTATATGGCTTTTTTTATTTGTTTTTTTACCTTGCTTTATTATCCGGTTTGTCTCTTTAAATATCATGATTTTAAGAAACCATCCTTGCTAATAAAAAGGACCGCTCAATTTGCAGGATTTTCACTGCTGTCCGGTGGGTTATCAGCGGTATTACTGCTGCCAACCTTTTTTCAATTGAAATCTACCTCGGCAGCAGGTGATATATTCCCAAAGACACTAACGAACTATTTTGATTTATTTGATTATATAACAAGACATTTTACAGCTGTATCTCCATCTATCCGTGAAGGTGCACCCAATATGTATTGTGGAATTGTTGTCCTAATACTCATCCCAATTTATTTTTTATGCAAAAGCATTCCACTAAAGGAGAAGTTATGGAATATTTCACTTCTTCTGGTTTTAACACTAAGCTTTAATATTAATATGTTGAATTTTATTTGGCATGGCTTTCATTATCCTAACCAGCTTCCATATCGATTTTCCTTTGTTTATATCTTTCTCGTATTGTCCCTCAGCTATGAAGCTTTTAATAAGCTGGCCGAATTTAGCGGTAAACAGATAGGCACTATTTGCTTATCTGTTCTGGGTGTTATTGTTATCTCACAAAAATTTGATAATTTATCAATTGGATTTCTTACTGTGTATATCAGTGCAGCTTTTATTATTTTATATGCAGCGGCTCTTACCATTGACCGTTCTTATAATATACGACCGTCCTTTAAAATTCTAATTGTATTTCTCGTATTGACTGCCGAGATAACCACTAATACCATTGTGACAATTGATAAAATTAATTCCACTGAAGGCTACTCAAATAGAAGCAGCTATGCAAGCGGAGAGGAATCTTCTAAAATTCGTGATGAGCTTTCTAATATTTCTGGGAAGGATAAAAGTTTTTATCGTTTGGAAATCCTACCACCCAAAACCACCAATGATCCTGCTCTGTATAATTATCCTGGCTTATCGATTTTTTCTTCCACCATATCTGAGAAGCCCGTAAAAATGCTTGAGAATCTCGGGTTTTCCAGCAACGGTATTAACAGTTACAGCTACGAGGGTTCCACAGCAATACTGGATTCTCTTCTCGGCATCAAATATCTGATTTATAGGAACTTAGATATTGAGGAAAAATTGTACAAACAGACTTCAGCTACGGATGATTTAAGGATTTTTACAAACCCTTATGTTTTGCCACTGGGCTTTCAATCCCCAAGTGGACTGAAGAAGTTCGACAGCAACTCGGGATCAAATCCACTTGAAACTCAGAATCTTCTTATAGAAGCTATTTGTGGTGTAAAGAATATTCTAACCCCTATTGACCAGAAGCAAGGAACTAAAAGTAACCTTGAATTTAACGGTCATGGCACAAATTACTACAACTTTAAGCGTGTTGATAAAGATAACATCTCTACAGCACATATAGATTTTACAATGGATAAGGGGGAGCAAGTCTACCTATACTATAAGGCGGCCTCTAATATGAAAGGCAGTGGATTTGTTACAGTTAATGGCAAAAAGATTGAATTTAGAGCAAAGCACTCAACTATAATTAATCTTGGATTTTTTGAGTCTAAATCTTCTGCAGATCTGCAAATTAATTTTGATAAGGAAAGTGGAGAATCCGGCAAATTTGAAGTATATGCCTATAGTTTGAATATACCTGCATTTAAGGAAGCAATGTCCCTTATCCGCGAAAAATCAATGACTATTGAAAACTTTACGGATACTAGCATCAGCGGTCAGGTGGAAACAGCAAGTGACGGACTGATGGTGATGTCTATACCTTTTGATAAGGGTTGGCATGTAAAGGTAGATAATCAGGAGGTAGAACCACAGGCTGTGGATGATTGCTTATTGAGCTTTGAATTATTAAAAGGCTCGCATAAGATTGAACTGTGGTTTTTTCCGGAAAAACTTTTCATCGGCATTATGATTACCTTGGTATCCGTTATAATACTAATATTTCTTTTTATAAAAAAGTCAGGCATCATGTTTTCTAGTATTAAAAATTATAGAAGGGGGGTTAAATAACAATGGAAAGGTCATTTATTACAGTTGTTATTCCCGTGTACAACGAAGAAAACCAAATCTATGAAAATATCAGTGTTATCAAGAAGTGTTTGGAAGAAACTGCTATAGAATTTATGATTTTGCTGGTTGATGATGGCTCAACTGACGGCACATGGTCCAGACTTAAAATGATTTCCGAAGAAATTCCATGTATAAAAGCATTGAGGCTTAGTAGGAACTTTGGCAAGGAGGCAGCACTTTGTGCAGGACTAGAAGCTGTAGAAGGAGATGGTTGTATAATCATGGACGCTGACCTGCAGCACCCACCCACATTAATACCTGAGATGATCAGGTTGTGGAAGGATGAGGGATATGAGGTTGTGGAGGGTGTTAAGGACTTGCGTGGAAATGAGAGCATTATTAAAAAAGTAGGGGCTAATTTATTTTATAAAATACTGAGCAAGCTTTCCGGGTTTAATATGCAGCAGTCTTCAGATTTCAAGCTATTGGATAAAAAAGTTGTATTGGCATGGCGCAGCATGAATGAGAGAAGTACATTCTTTAGGGGAATGTCAGCCTGGGTTGGGTATAATCGGATAAGTATCCCGTTTAATGTAGGAATCAGGACAAAAGGAGCGTCAAAGTGGTCTGTTTTTAATCTATGCGCGCTTGCAGTTAAGGCTATTACTTCCTTTTCATCATTTCCACTTTATATAGTTACTTTTATGGGAGTGTTTTTTCTTGCTGGTGCACTTCTGCTTGGAATGCAAACTTTGTACATGAAGCTTATGGGTATAGCATTGAGTGGGTTCACAACAGTTATTCTGCTGCTCCTCATTATTGGAAGTTGCTTAATGATAAGTCTTGGAGTTATAGGAACCTATATTGCAAGAATATATGAAGAAGTTAAATACAGGCCAAGATATATTGTTGCAGATGAAACTAAGAGTAGTGAGGATCTGCTTAATAAGTGAAGTAGAAGCGATAGGTATTTAAGTTTTCTGAAAATCGCTTAAGAAAAAGCTGCCCACTCAGTAGGCAGCCTGAAATTATTTTTCTTTGAATGCAAAAAACCTTTGTCCTACATAATTCAGTGCAGTAAATAGAACCATCCCAAAAAGCATAGAAAACTGTTCAACTATACTCTTTGATAAAGAAGTATTTGAAAGTATACTTGTTACAATTGGTTTTGAAATACTAAATGCTAGCAAATAACAAACAGCAATATTCACAGTAAATCTTAAGGCTGTTTTTACAGTAGATTCTTTATTTCTAAAAGTGAAACTTTTATTAAGGAAAAAACTTAGTATACTTGCTAATATATATGATGAGGTAGAAGAACCCCAATAGCCAAAGCTAGCTAAATTATAAAGCAAAAACATTATTGCGGTTCCAAATATTGTATTTATTATTCCTACTAATACGAATTTCAAAAACTTGATATCAAAAAATCCTCTTTGTCCCATAATTAAACTCCATCTTATACATTATTTGAATGAAAGATACACAGGTATATAACCGAGTGGTTACTAGAATTCTAATTATATCACATATTTGTGGACTTCCAATAAGATTTTAAATATGTATTGATAATATTAGCAAGTGGGCTGCAGGCATCCCAGTAGGATAACTATGACTTGGGAAAAACAGTAAACCAGGAATGATAACATCTTTAAACTTCTTTGCACTGAAGTAGATTAAATTAAAAGGGGTAAAATAGTGGGAATTATTAATTCATTTGATTTATCAGCATGGCAATGGGCATGGGTAATAATTTCAGCATTCTTAGTTGGATTTTCAAAGACGGGAATTAGTGGTTTTATGATGCCTGTTATACCAATCATTGCTAGCGTATTTGGAGGAAAAGAATCTACTGGAGTCATTCTTCCACTATTATTAATAGGGGATATTTTTGCACTGTACTATTATAATAGACATGCAAAATGGAACGATATAAAAAAGCTTTTGCCATGGACAATCATAGGGTTGGTAGTTGGTGTTATAGTGGGAAATTACATAAATGACAAACAATTTAAGATGGTTATATCTATTTCAGTTTTAATTTGTCTATTCACTTTAATTTATACTGAAAAAAAGGGTGAAAGTCTTAAAATTCCAAAAAATAAATGGTTTTATGCTCTAGCAGGTATTGCTACTGGGTTTACATCCATGATTGGAAATGCTGCCGGACCTATATTCAGTGTGTATTTGTTAACTATGAATTTTAAGAAGAATGATTTTATGGGAACAACAGCTTGGTTTTTCTTTCTTATCAATTTATCCAAAATGCCATTACAAATTTTCGTTTGGCATAATATTTTCGTTAAAACAATTATTCTTAGCATTGGTATGATTCCTGCAATTGCAGTAGGTGCAGTACTGGGTATGCTGGTGATTAAAAGGTTAAATGAAAAATACTTTCGATTTGTTATTATAGGAATGACAGCTATAGCAGCAATAAAGCTATTGATATAAATTGGCAATAGCAAGTGAGTCCAGCATGTCCTCACTAGGAACCCAGGGTAGAAAAAATTTACAAATGTAAGTGATAAGAGATTAAGAGTTCCACTTGCTGCTAATAATTAGTAAAAAAGATTATAAGAGGTGGAGTGAATGACTAATCATGTTCATTTAATGATTAAAACAGATATAGAACCTTTAGGAAAGTTAATGGGAAGAATAAGTGCATCATATACAAGATATTTTAATAAAAAGTAGCAACAAAAACTGTTCCAGCTGTGTTGCTAAAGAAACTTTCCTAAAAATGATTGAAACCAGAGCAGAAAGAATAGGTGCAAGTACTGGAATTGAAATAATTGAATCTATAAAAAAAGATTTAGCTAAAGAAAATAAAACTACTATTAGTATAGGCGAATAATTTCTTTCTAAAAGTATAGGGCCTACATACGAGTAAAAATGATATTATATGAAAGGATGATGAACAATGGACATAAAAAATATAGCAGTTTTAGGTACAGGAACAATGGGGTATGGAATAGCAATGTTATCAGCAAAAGCGGGGTTAAACGTTGTTATGTATGGTAGATCTGATGCAAGCTTAGATAGAGGATTTAACAGTATAAAATCTAGCTTAAATCGTTTAAAAGTAGAAGGAGAAATAGATGAAAGTAAATGTGTAGAGATTTTAAATAAGATAAAAGGAGTTAAAACTATTGAAAAAGCAGCTCAAGATGCTGATTTTATAATAGAAGCATTAGCTGAAAACTTGGAACTTAAGCAAAATATATTTAAACAGTTAGGTGAAATTTGTTCAGAAAGTATAATTCTAGCCTCAAATACTTCAGGACTTAGTCCAACAGACATAGCCAATGATGTCAAATATCCAGAGAGAGTAGTGATTGCACATTTTTGGAATCCACCATATTTAATTCCTTTAGTAGAAGTTGTTCCAGGTGCTAAAACATCACAAAATACAATGGAAATAACTACGAAATGGGTCGAATTTATTGGCAAGAAAGCTGTAAGAATGGAAAAGGAATGTTTAGGTTTTATAGGCAATCGTCTTCAACTTGCACTACTTCGCGAGGCATTATATATAGTTGAACAGGGATGGGCAAAACCTGAAGAAGTTGATAAAGCGATTGAGTACGGACATGGAAGAAGACTACCTGTTACAGGACCATTGTGCAGTGCTGATTTGGGAGGATTGGACATTTTTAACAATATATCTTCATATCTATTTAAGGATTTATGTAATGATGGATTACCTTCTAAGTTATTGCAAAGTAAAGTTGATGCAGGTGACTTAGGGAGTAAAAGTGGAAAAGGATTTTATAATTGGTCACCAGAAGAGTTAGAAATTAAGCAAAAGGAACGTGAAGAAGTGCTTTCATATTTTTTACAAAGAGACTTTCAAAAGACGTGAAATAAAAAATTAGGAAGCAGATAAAATTATAAAGGAATAGTGATTAAAAATGTCAATTATTTTCGAAACGAAACTCTTAAAAATTGGCCCACTACAAGTGATAAGAATACCTTTAGAATCAAGTGAAAAACTGCCTTCAAGGGGTATGGTTATGGTTCAAGGAACAATTAATAATATACCTTTTAAAGAACCATTGGAACCAGATGGTGAAGGTAGTCATTGGATAGAAGTAAGTACCTTATTAAGTAAAGAAGCTGAAGTATCTGTTAATGAAACTGTATTTTTAGAAATAGAAGCGAGCGATGAATGGATTGAACCAGCGATACCTAGTGACATTATGGATGCAATTATTAAATCAGATGTTTCAAACCAATGGAATTCTGTAACCACAAAAGCAAAGTGGGAATGGATTAGATGGATTCGTTCAACTATTAATCCAGAAACTCGTAATAGAAGAATTGAAGTAGCATGCTCTAAATTACAAAAAGGGAATAAAAGACCATGCTGTTTTGACACATCTCGTTGCACAGTAACTGATGTATCAAAATCCGGTGTACTATTAGATTAGTATAATTTCTATAAGAACAGGCATTGTTGAAAAGTAATGTCTTGTTTTTTTATGGGATGAATTAGGACCGTTATGTTATTTTGAATGAGATAAGTCAACACGTTATATTGAATAAAAAAATATATTAAAATCTAATACTAAGTTTAGAATTTGATCTAAGTCTAAGAAATCCTAGTTGGAAAAAAAATCCACCCAGGGTTTCTTGTGAGTAGCAACAGAGCTTGTTTGCTTCGCTTCCAAACTCTGTAAGGTGCCTGACCCTTGGGAATGATTGTAAACTAAAAAGAAAAAACAATGCTAACTGTATGGAAGCTAGGCTAAAGTAAAATATCTGATGTGGGTTTAGTAAATTATGTAACCTGATATCTTGTGCTTTATGTGGTAGCGGTGGAGAGGTTTTAGATATATTAGTTGAGCTATTTAATAATTTAAATAACACCAAATACAAAAATGATGGATACATAGAAGATGCGCAGGTAAGAATTATGGAAAGTCTTTACGTAAGCAACGAATATATATTAAGCGGTGAAAAAATCATGTATATGATCAGGAGGTTCTTAAGAGATGGATTCACAACCTTCTGGCAATAATTCTGAGCTATTATTCATAGAAACGGAAGAAGTTTAATTTTCGATAAAAGGAAATAAGGCCGCTACTGGATATGGAGAGTCAAAATTACTTACTACTATTATAGAAGGAAAAGAATGTATAGATGACATTTATATGTGTCTTTACTTTAAGGAATACACTTAGCAACAAAAACTGTTCCAGCTTTTGACAAGGGTCTGAGCCCTTACACAGATTGGAAGTGAAACAGACAAGATGTGTTACTATTTTCATGCTTCAGCTCTGTCCGTTAAACATACATACTATACAATGCTCTTCCAAACCAATCCAAATATTTCTTCTAATTTTTCATTAGACAGCACATCGAATTTTTGTTGATATAGTATTGTTCCTCTAATACTACCATAAATTAATTCACTCAATAAATTAACGTCAATATTAACTAATATATCGTCGTCTATACCCTTCTTTAACAATTCACCTGTAAAACTATAAATTTTTTGGATTTCTTCTTTATCCACTGTAGATACAAATGGAGAGTTTGAAAATAGTTCTAAAAAATTAAACTTTAGTTTATTGTTCGTTCCCCAAATAATCCAACTCTTCCAGAGAGCTTTTATATTTTTCTTAACTGATGCATCAACTTGAATATCTTCATGAATAGTATCATATAGTTCTTTTTTTGTTTCAATATAAAGTTCAGTTATTAATTCTTCTTTCGTTTTAAAATAATAGAAAAAAGTTCCATTAGACACCTCTGCTGCCTGAATAATTTTAGTCACAGGCGCACCATGAAATCCATATTCTACAAATATTTCCAAAGATGTTTTAATTATAGTATCTTTTTTGCTCATATCACACCTCCTACAAGAGTATTTACTCTATTTTATAATATCATTTATTCTTTGTCAATTGCATTTTTACATTATTATATAAATTTTTTTAAGAATTACTTTGCCATATTAGTTGTTGACAGAATT
Source organism: Clostridium sp. (assembly GCF_016650035.1). Taxonomy (GTDB): domain Bacteria; phylum Bacillota; class Clostridia; order Clostridiales; family Clostridiaceae; genus Clostridium_AD. Next base: position 3,998 of record NZ_JAENWM010000097.1, on the reverse strand, counting down.
TTTTATAGAGTGTATACTCTTTTTATGGAGTGTTTACTCTAATATATTAAATTTAAAGGAGAGCTATTATGAAAAATAAAGTCGTTATGATTACAGGAACATCATCAGGATTAGGTTTAGAAACATCACTATTACTTGCATCAAAAGGTTATAAAGTTTACGCAACAATGAGAGATCTTAACAAAAAAAAAAATTAGTTGAGGCTGCGAAAGATAAAAACTTAGACATAAATATTAAAGCGCTTGATGTTACTAAATCAGATACTATTAATCAATGTGTTAGTGAAATATTAGAAGAAGAAGGTCAAATTGATATATTAATTAACAATGCAGGAGCTGGATTCATCCGAACAACAGAACATGCCAGCGAAGAAGAAATGATGTGGCAATTTGACGTAAACTTAATGGGAACTATTCATTGTACTAAATCTGTGCTGCCATCAATGCGCCAGAATAATGGTGGACATGTTATAAACATCACTTCCGTTGGTGGTTTAATTGGTCAACCATTTAATGAGTTGTACTGTGCTGCTAAGTTTGGTGTTGAAGGTTATACAGAGTCAATGGCTAGTTATATACAACCGGCTTTTAATATTAATTTTACGGCAATTGAACCAGGTGGTATTCGGTCTGAATTTGCTACTAACGTCTTAGAGCAATTCCAAGCAGGCGGCGGAATGAAGGACGATGCTTATAAATCATTATTAGAAGCTTATATTGCATCAGCACAAGGTCGAGCGGACTCAGGCATCTATCAAACATCTGAAGACGTTGCCGGTGTTATACTATCTTGTATAGAGATGAAAGAACCACCAATTCGGATGAGAACTTCTGAATGGGGTGAAGAATTTACGAAATACAAAACTAAAGCTGACCCAACAGGAAAGCTAGCTCAAAGCGCTGTGGCATTTAACCTTAAATAATATTGTATAATATTCAATAAATAAAGTGCTTAAAAAGAAAGAATTCAAGGAGAAATCAAATGCAATAATTATAGAAGGAAGAAGTCCACAAAGTCGTTTTTTTGAAGATGCAATAAAGATCCAACAAGCAACTGGTGCAATTGCTTGTTTTCAGACAGTAAAAGAAGATATAGAAAAACAAAAATCTGATGGTCGTGGTTATGCCTTTGAAATGATGGACAAAATATCTACAGGACTCGACGCGTCTATTATTATGCCTAAATATCCACTATCTCCCGAATACACTTACCAAGATTCAGACGAAAAGCTTTTAGCATTATATGAGAAAATTTTAGAAATAACACCAGCTGAAGACATTGTTATTATGGGAGATTCATCTGGTGGAGGACACTCTCTAGGTATGAGTTTATATCTTAAAGATAACGAATTACCTCAACATAGCAATGAAAAGCATGAGAGAAAAGATTAAGAAGGTATTTTCTAATAGAGTAACCTTAGGAAATGATATAAAAGATATGGTTAAAATAATAAATAGAAAAATAACTGGATTTAAGAATTATTATGCTTTGAATTACAGTGCTAAGCAACAGTTAAAGAAAATAGATTGGTATTTGACATTACGATTCACTAGTATGAAGTCAATAAACTGATAAAACTGTATGTGAAAGAAGTTGTGGTGTATAATAATTACAATATATAGAATAGGTAGAATAGGTAGGGGAGATATTTATGAATACAAAAATATTTTATTTTACATCAACAGGAAATTCGTTATATGTAGCTAAAAAAATAAAAGATGGTCTTTTAGGTGGAGACATTATATCTATGTCTAAGGCTCTAAAAATAGGAGCGTTTAATGGAGAAGCAGAAGTTATAATTCTGGTATATCCTATTCATTGTTTCTCATTACCAATAGCTGCAGAAAAATTTATATCCAAGTTAAATATAAGTAAGGATGCCTATATAGCTGCAGTGGGGGTTAGTGGTGGCGGTGGTGCTAAGGATAGCTTTCCACATATCAACCAGTTATTAAAAGGTAAGGGTGAAATATCCAATTACGAATGCATAAAATATATTTCAAATTACACAAGAGTTGGGAGAACCCCAACGGAGGAGAGAGCTCTTAAGGCTATCAATGAAAATGAAGATTTATTAAATAAATTTATAGAAAGCATTAAGAATAGAGAAGTTAAGAAGGTGAGTAGTAATAGAGGAACTGTAGCTAGAATTTTCCATAATACATGGAAAAATACTTATAAAAATAAGGATAAGGCTTTTAATGTAAATGAACAGTGCATTGGATGTGAAATGTGTAAGAAAATATGCCCAGTAGATGATATTCAAATGGTTGAAGGTAAACCAAAGTGGTTAGGAAAATGTACAGACTGTATGGCATGTATTAACATTTGTCCTAAAGAGGCAATAAATATAGGGAAGGGCACATTAAAAAAGAATAGATATAAGAATCCTTATATAAATGTTCAGGAGCTATTATAAGGGGAATTCATTGAATTTCCAACCCTGCCCTATATGCCATTATATATCCAATTTAAAACCAACAATAGTAAAACCAAATACTATGCTCGTCCAATTTAAATTTCCAAATGATTCAAAAAATCCTTTGTCAGGTTTATAAAATTTAGTTGCGATAAGAGCTATAATCGCTCCAGTCAAATACGTAATAAACAATGAAGAAAAAGGATTAGCAACAGAACTTGCGGCTAATCTTTTTAGAGCAACTCAAACTTATGGAAGTTAAAGCGCGAAAGGATTAAAGGAAAAGATAAAACTAATAAAATTCATTTCCAGGTAGGGAAAAAGGTTAGACAAACTATTGAAGAATTGGGTGGAACTATGCCTGGAGATTTACAAACTCCTAAAAAGAGTATAAAGAAAATTGAAAAAGAGCAGGAAAAGAAGTTGAAGGGAACTGTGCTAATTTTTGTACGGTTTTTTTTATTTTACAAAAATAATAAAATTTATATTTGTTTGGATTTTTGAATGGAAAGGAGATAGAAGTGGACCAGATGAGATTATGAATTCTCGGATGGGCTTTTTTTATCGAAAAATGTTAGAAAAAAATGATTGAAAATTATGTATATTAATGTTAAAATGTGGGCGATATTAGAAAAGTTTTACCTTTTTATCCGATTTTTATAGGAATAGATGAATTATGTGAGCAAACAATATCAACGAAATTCAGATGATACAGCATCATCATCTGAAAGAATATTGTCGGGTTTATAGTCAAAAGTATTTTGTGGTTAGAGCTTCAATTATAGCATGAAATAGAGGGTCAATGTTTTTTTATCTAAAAAACTCTGTAACCCTTGATATATAAAGAAAATATAAAAGGATAGTGTGAAAAAATTTACAAATACTATTTGATGCTACAAAAGGGACTTAGCATTAATAGTAATATATTTTCTTTATCAATGAAGGAACTTAGTTTACTATATGAGTATTGGTGCTTTATAAAGATAACTCCTTACTTAGAAAGAAGTATAAGCGAGTAAGCTCAGATTTTATAACTATTAACAGAGCGGGAATATTTGTTTCACTTAAAAAAGGAATAATCTCCACACTAGTATATGAAAATTCAAAAACAAGTGAAACCTTTAAGGTCAGTTATAACTCCAATAAATCTAGAAACACAAATTCAAAAAATGAAGGAAGCAAAACAATAACGCAAAAGCCAGATAATATATTATCTATGTAACATTCTATCTGGAGTTTCATTTTTAGATATTGAAGTTAAAGGGCAAGCACAAGGACATTCCATAAACCTTGTGATAAGTATCTTGAAGTAATTAGAAGAGGTATAAAGGAAATATATCCTGATATGGAAGATTTTACTTTCTTTAAAATAAATTTAAAACCAGATTAATTGCAACTAAATCATCTGAAGAAAACAATAGGAAAAGACAAAATAAACAGAAAGAGGAGATTAGAAAGGGGGATAAAATTATAGGTAAAAGAAACGACCAATGGGCTTCTATAAATGTTATAAAAAAAATGTGGTTATCATACATTGTAAAGAAAGCTTAAATATGTGGGGATGAGTTATTTAATTTAT
>NZ_JAENWM010000021.1 GCF_016650035.1 Clostridium sp. | reverse complement strand
TTATGATGACAAAAGCAGAATATTCATATCTAAGTTCTTCATCAGTTAAACAGGTTGCAATGTTTGGTGGTTGTATTAAAGGATTAGTACCAGATGAAATTATTCCAGATATTATTAGGAAAATGAATTCTAAATAGGGGGGTAAATATGGATGTTATAAAGCTTTTAGATTATCTTCAAGAAATTATCGAGAGTTCGTCTAGAATACCAGTTACAGGTAAGGCAGTTATAAACAAAAAAGAAATATTGGATATAATTGATCAAATTATAAATCACTTGCCAGATGAGTTTAAAAAGGCTGAGTGGATCTGTGATGAAAAAGAGCGGATTCTTGTTGATGCTAAAAACCAAGCAAAGCTTTTCGAGGAAGAGACTATTGACAAAATAAGAAGAAGAGTTGAAAAGCAAGACTTGGTTAAAGAAGCTCAAATAAGAGCTGAAGAAATTGTAGCATCAGCTCAAAGAGATGGTAAAATTATGCGACTGGGTGCTAAAGACTATGCTGATGAAATATTATCTCAATTAGACAAAGAAATCGAAGTAAAAGGCCAGCAAATGGTACATAATATTAAAGAGGATGTTCAAGAGTTCCTAACCTCTATGCAAGGGAAAGTTACAGATACAACATCTTCCATAAGAGAAAATGTAAAAGAACTAAGAAGTATGAAATAGTTTAATTATATTTGCAAGAAATATGGGGGTAAATAAAATAAATAAAATCAGAATATATAAATTACTAGTGCTATATATGATGACGTTATTAAAGGCGAAAACAGATGTGGTATGTAGAAAAACATAGTATAAAATTATTGATGAAATTGAAGAAACTATTGCTTGAATAAATTTTCGGACCACGTATTTTTTTATTGATACATTATATTTATATGTATAACTATAAACTTGAGATATGATAGACAAACCACTAAAAGCAATTAAAAAACTGAGTGTTGGAAGTTTTACAATTAGGCTTGAATTACTGGAAGATATTAAATTGCAACCATTAGTTATCTCTAACATTCCAAGGATTAAACCTTGTATAAAATCACTAGAAAAACCAACAAGTAAAGAAAGTTTATTAAGGGCAATGTGAAATATAACATTGTCTTTTACTATTCCAGTTATTACGGAGAATATTACGATAAAACCGCCTATATTTAAGCAGTTTTTTATGGCGTCTTCAATACTGTTTTTGAATACAATACCAATGTTTATATTCGTATTTAGATTTTTTTTAATACTGTTGTCTTTAATGTTTTTTTTATTGAAAGAATTCTTTGAGGGGATAATAAATCCCATAAATAAGCAAGAGAGAATATTAGAAAGCAACAATACATAACCAATTTTACTATTTGACATCATAGAAGCACCTACTGTACCTATAACAAATAGAGGGCTTGCATTAGAAGCTATATTAAGCAATCTCTCACAGGTGACTAAGTCAATTAACTTTTTTTCGTATAGATCGCAAGTATACCTTGCGCCCAGTGGATAACCGCAAAGCACACTGACTATGAGTGCGATAGTAGATTCTTTTGGTAGTTTTAGTGGTTTACAAATTATATTGCCTAAGAGTTTAGAATAAATATTAATGCCATCGTAGTTTATTATAATATTTATTAGGACTAAAAATGGGAAAAGAGAAGGGAAAACTGCATTAAAAAACAATTTTGCACCAGATATAGTGTAGCGAATACAAAGATTTGGGTTAAGTATCATTTGAAGAATAATAAGAGAACAAATTATTGTTATTAAAAGATTTATCTTTAAGGTTTTAAATAGTTTAAGTAATAAGAATATTATGGCAATCAACAATACAATTAATAGTAACCTCAAGTCTAAACCCCTTTTTTAATAGTACTCAATTAAATATATTTGAAAACACGTAAACTTATGTACTTTAAAAAAAAATTAAATATAATAAAGTCTATTACCTCTCATAGGTAGTAGACTTTATTATTAATCTATAATTATAGGTGATATTAAATAATCACTATTATGAGTTAAATTACTATTTATAGTGCTATAGGCTCCTGTAGATTGAACATCTAGCTTTAAAGTCTCACTTTGTACTTTAGGAAGTTTAGTATAAAGTGGAATGCTACTGTTAGATTTTATAGATTTTAAAATTGACTTACCATTTGAGTTAAAACCTAAAACCCGGGCATAGGGGCAAGACATTGATCTTAATTTTTCAGTATCAAAGCCATCAAATCCAATAAAGTATTGGCATAAGATTCTACTAAGCCGTGTATAAGTGTAACGTTTGCTCTTCATATCTTCTAGTGCGCTAGAATAGCTTATATTATTTTGCAAGGATTTAATAATCTTATTATGGAGCCCCTCAGACACGTCTGGAAGATTCACCAAAGAATTTTTTGATGTAAGACATTTGTGCTTTATGTAAGGGAACATGGAATCTTCAAAGGTGAACTTATAATTTTTCAAGTATAAATTTTGAATTTCAGCTAATACTGAATTTGGAATGTGGCCTTTTAATTTATCTAATGCGCCATTTTCTTTGATGAATTTTCTTATAGCTGTAGCACTTGAGAATTCGTCGTGTAAAATATCACTCTTATAAGAGTCACCCTTTCGTTTCAAGGTGTAAGGCGTAATAGAACTGTTTAATTTAATTAAACTTTTACAATACTCGATGCCTAATATGTTATTAGAGGAATTTAAGAAGTTATGAAATAATGTGCTTGACATGTCAAATTTTGAATTTTTCAAATAATCATAAAGAGCATTAGCTCTAGCTAGCGGAAAAACATTACCTTTGGATAAATGAGACTTTAATAATAATTTGAATTCAATGGGTTCATTAGACAATATATTGGAAATACTATTTATAGGGTCAATATCACCGTGTTCGCTGCCAAAGCAAATATTGTCCACTACTCCTAAGCTATTTAAAAGACTCACAGCGCCATAGGAAAAAAACTCCGCTGAAGATACACTGTAGATAGTTGGTAGTTCTAGTACTAGATCTACCCCATTATTTAAAGCCATTTTAGTTTTTGTCCATTTGTCAATAGTAGATGGAATTCCACGTTGAGCAAAATTTCCGCTCATAACACAAATTAGGACATCGGAATTTGTGAGTTCTTTGGTTTTATTAATATGATATAAGTGACCATTATGTAATGGATTATATTCAACAATTATTCCAGAAATATTCATCGAATCACCTCCTAAGAGCTTATTTTAAATAAAAAATAAATTAGTTAAAGCTATTATATAATATAAAACAAATAAATAAAAGTATGTATATTAGAAACGAAAAGAAGAAAAGATTGAAAATTCATAATATATAAAATATAACATATGTAAAGCATTTTGGTATTTAGTGTTGAAATGTATGGTGGAAAAGTAGTATATTATTAGTGTGCATAAGTCAATAATAACAGAGAGGAGAAACAAAAATGACATTTATAGAAAAAATATGTAAAAGAGCACAAGAAGATATAAAAAGAATAGTACTTCCAGAAGGGGAAGAAGAAAGAACTATAAGAGCTAGTGAAATCATAAAAAACAATTCATTAGCTAATGTAATATTAGTAGGTGATAAAAGTGAAATACAAACAAAAGCAGCAGATTTCGGGGTTAACCTTTCTGGTATAGAAATAGTTGATCCTAAAACTTCTAAAAAAACTGATACTTATGCAAAGGAATTTTATGAATTAAGAAAACACAAAGGAATGACTTTAGAAAAAGCATCACAGACAATGCAAGATACTATGTATTTTGGAACTATGATGGTTAAAATGAACGATGCTGATGGTTTAGTGTCAGGCGCAATACATACTACAGGAGATTTACTAAGACCTGGAATGCAAATCATTAAAACTGCACCAGGAATTAAAGTTGTTTCAAGTTTCTTTATAATGGAATTACCTAACAAAGAATATGGAGAAGATGGACTTCTTTTATTCGCAGATTGTGCAGTTAATCCAAGTCCTAATTCAGAAGAATTAGCATCTATAGCTATTAGTACTGCAGAAAATGCAAAACTTTTATGCAAATTTGAACCTAAGGTTGCAATGTTATCTTTTTCTACTATGGGAAGTGCAAAGCATGAATTAGTTGATAAAGTAGTAAAAGCTACTGAAATTGCAAAGAATGCTAGACCTGATTTGCAAATTGATGGAGAGCTTCAGTTAGATGCAGCTATCGTTCCAAGTGTAGGAAAACTAAAAGCACCAAGTAGTACAGTAGCTGGAAGTGCAAATGTTTTAGTGTTCCCAGACTTACAATCTGGAAACATCGGGTACAAATTAGTGCAAAGATTTGCAAAAGCACAAGCTATTGGGCCTGTAAGTCAAGGATTTGCAAAACCTATAAATGATTTATCAAGAGGCTGTAGTGTAGAAGATATAGTTAATGTTGTTGCCGTAACAGCAGTTCAAGCACAAATTCAAAAATAGTTTTCATATAAAAAAACAAACATTAAAATTCATAGGCTTAGGAGGCAAATTCAATGAAAATATTAGTTATAAATTGTGGAAGTTCATCGTTAAAATATCAATTGATAAACATGGAAAATGAAGAATGTTTAGCACTAGGGTTAGTAGAAAGAATAGGAATAGAAGGAGCAAAATTAACTCAAAAGGCTAAGGGAGAAAAATACATAATTGAAGAGACTATGAAAGATCATACAGATGCCATTAGATTAGTACTTGGAGCACTTGTAGACAATGATCATGGTGTTATTAAAGAATTATCAGAAATAGGCGCTGTGGGGCATAGAATTGTACATGGTGGTGAAAAATATGCGGGATCGGTCATAGTTACTGATGAAGTAATGAAAAACCTAGAAGAATGTTCAAAACTTGCACCACTTCACAACCCAGCTAATATAATTGGAATTAATGCTTGTAGTGCTTTAATGCCGAATATTCCAATGGTAGCTGTATTTGATACAGCATTTCATCAAACAATGCCAGAAGTTGCATATATATACCCACTTCCATATGAGCTTTATACAGAAAATAGCATTAGAAAGTATGGATTCCATGGAACATCTCATGATTATGTTTCAACTAAAGCTGCAAAAATGATGGGTAAAGATATAAAAGATCTAAAATTAATTACTTGTCACTTGGGAAATGGAGCAAGTATTTGTGCGGTGCAAAATGGTAAATCAGTAGAAACAAGTATGGGATTTACTCCACTTGAAGGAATAGCCATGGGAACTAGGTGTGGAAGTATAGACCCAGCTATATTAATATATATAATGCAAGAATTAGACTTAACAATTGATGAAGTAAATGATATGATGAATAAAAAATCTGGAGTCTTAGGAATATCAGGAATAAGCAGTGACTTTAGAGATATAGAAGTAGCTGCATGGGAACAGGGTAATCATAGAGCACAGTTGGCACTTGATGTATTTACCTATAAAGTTAAGAAATTCATAGGTTCTTATGCTGCAGTAATGGGTGGCGTAGATGCTATTATATTTACAGCTGGACTTGGTGAAAACTCTCCAGAAACAAGAGAAACTATTTGCTCTGGGTTAGAATTTTTGGGAGCTGTTTTAGATAAGTCTAAAAATAAAGTTCGCGGAAAAGATGTAGAAATAAACACAGAAGATTCTAAAACTAAAATATTTGTAATACCAACTAATGAAGAATTAGTAATTGCAAGAGATACTGAATCTTTAATAAAATAAAATCATTGCTAATTTCTATGATAAATAATTCTTGACTTTTTATTCTATTGTTTATATAATAGTCTGTGTTTGATGTAAGTAAAAAACAATTTAGTTAGGAGGGACATGAAGCTTTGCTCGAGCTGTATAATTTTCATTATACAAGGTATAAAGATACTTTTATATGAGAAAAAACTGAATGGCATTTGGTTTTTCAGAGTGGATATTATGGTAATAGATGTTTCAGAAATATTTGGTAATAAAAACAGAAGGAAAGAAATTCATTTAGATTTTCAAAAGGATAAGTTTTGGTATGATAATGAGTTTATACAATTCTCTAAACCAGTTGTGCTAAATTTGATTTTCAAACCTATTGATCATGAAATGGAGTTAACTGGAAGTATTGAGACAGAGCTGTTACTTGAGTGTTCTAGATGTCTTGAGACCTTTTCACATTCAATAAATATTGAATTTAATGAAAGATTGTCGAAAACTCTACATAACGAAGATGAGGATATTATTTTTATTAAAGATGATAGATTAGATTTAAATGAGATTGTGGAAAATAATATCATTTCAATGTTGCCTATAAAAAAACTTTGCAATAAAGATTGTAAAGGGTTATGTCATCAGTGTGGAATTAATTTAAATCATAATACATGTAAATGTGAAATTGATGATATTGATCCGAGATTTGCAAAGTTAAAAAAAATGTTTTCAACTGATTAAGGAGGTGTTACAATGGGAAATCCAGCTAGAAAATTTTCTAAAGGTAGAAGAGATTCTCGAAGAGCGCAAACATTTAAACTTGGTTTACCAGGAATAGTTGAGTGTCCTCAGTGCCACGACATGAAACTTGCTCACAGAGTATGTAAAAACTGTGGTTATTACAAAAATAGAGAAGTTATTGCAATGGAAGCAAAATAAAAAGAAAGTCGAAAGACTTTCTTTTTATTTATAATTATATTCCATTAAGATATTAATAATACTAGGAATTCTTGCACATTATAGTATATAATATGTATATGTATAATTTATATGGCACATTCAAAGTGAGGGTTTAAAATGGTAGTTGTTGTAGATGGTATGGGTGGGGATTTTTCTCCAAATGCTGTGGTTTATGGATGCATAGAAGCTATAAAAGAATATGATATAGAGATTCTAATAACCGGTCCAGAGGAGCTAATTAGTGAAGAGCTAAAGAAGTATACCTATGATTTGAGTAAAATAAAAATTATTGATGCCAAAGAAGTTATTAACACAAATGAACATCCAGTAATGGCTATTAAGAGAAAAAAAGATTCAAGCCTCGTAAAAGCCTTGAACCTTGTGAAAATCGGAGAAGCAGATGCTGTTATATCAGCTGGAAGCACTGGTGCTTTTTTAGCGGGATGCACTCTTATAGTAGGAAGAATAAAGGGAATAGATAGGCCGGCTTTGGCACCTGTAATGCCTGGTAAAAAAGGACCTTTTATGATAATTGATTGTGGTGCAAATGCAGAATGTAAACCGCATTATTTAGTACAATTTGGACTTATGGGTAAAATATATTTTGAAAATATTCTAAAAATAAATAACCCATCTGTAGGTCTTGTGAACATAGGAACTGAAGAAGAGAAAGGTAATGAACTATCAAAATCAGCTCATAAACTACTAAAGGTAGCAAATTTGAATTTCGTAGGTAATGTGGAAGCTAGAGAAATTCCAACGGGAGATATTAATGTGCTTGTTTGTGATGGGTTTGTAGGAAACATAATTTTAAAACTATATGAAGGTGCAGTTGCTAATATATTCGATATGTTGAAAACGGGAATAATGAGTTCATTTAGAACTAAACTGGGGGGAATACTACTAAAACCAGTATTTAAAAAGTTTAAGAAGGATTTCGATTATAAAGAATACGGTGGAGCTGCGTTTCTGGGAGTAAATGGAATTTGCATAAAAGCTCATGGTAGTTCAGATGCTAAAGCTTTTAAAAATGCAATAAGACAGGCTACAATATTTTATGAAAATAAAGTTGTAGATAAGTTAAAATTAGAAATTGAAAATTTATCTCAGCAAGAAATAAACGTATAACTTATACGTTAATAAAAGGAGGTGAAGATATTATGTTTGAAAAAATTAGAACAACTATAGCATCACAATTAAGCATAGATGAAGAGGAAATAAAAATGGAATCATCTTTTATGAATAATTTAGGCGCTGATTCCCTTGATATTGTGGAACTCATAATGGCATTAGAAGAAGAGTATGAAATAGAAATTCCTGATGAAGATGTTGAGAAAATTACTACTGTGGGTGATGTAGTAGAATATATTAAAGCTCATATTGAAGAATAATACAAGGTCCCGCATTACAGCGGGCCTTTAACTTTTTGGAGTTTATTTTTGAATTTACTAGTAAATCATTTTGAAACGTAAATTGAAGAATAAACTTGAATGTTTTTTTAGATAAATAGGAAGATAATAATTAATAATGTTAAAATATTTAAATAAACTTCCGAAAAGGAGTAATGATTATGAATAGCGATATAAAACTACAGCAACTAGAGGAAAAATTGGGATTGAATTTTAGTGATAAGCAGCTGTTAAAAGTAGCAATAACACATAGTTCCTATGCAAATCAGAAAAGAGTGGTTGAATTTAATGAAAGACTTGAATTCTTGGGAGATTCTGTATTGCAAATTATAATATCCGAATACTTATACTGTCATTTTACTGAAAAACCTGAAGGATATCTAAGTAAAATTAGATCGTTAATTGTTTGTGAAAATTCTCTGTGTGACATAGCTAATGGATGGGAACTTGGAAAGTATATGAACATGAGCAAAGGTGAAGAAATTACTGGTGGTAGGAATAGAGTCTCAATATTGGCCGATTGTGTTGAAGCAATAATAGCTGCTATATATTTGGACAAAGGAATAGAGTATTCTAAGACATTTATACTTGATAATTTTAGAAGGACAATTGAGAAAGCCATTAGTAATGAGATAGTCTTAGATTACAAGACTAAGATTCAAGAAATATTACAGCAGAACGGTGAAGTGGATATTTGTTATGAACTTGTAAAATTTGAAGGTCCACCACACAGAAGAGAGTTCTTCGTGGATTTATTAATAAATCACTCTATAAAAGGCTCAGGGCGAGGTTACAGTAAAAAAGAAGCGGAACAAAATGCAGCTAAAGAAGTTATGTTAAGGCAGGAGGGGTTGCATGAGTAATTTACATTACATTATTCCTATTTTCGTTCCACATGAAGGGTGTCCACATGAATGTGTATTTTGTAATCAAAATAGCATAACGGGCACAAAGGTAAAAGTTGATGCAATGTATGTGGAGAAGACAATAAATGAATACTTAAAAACAATAAAAAGTAAAGATGCCGTTATTGAGGTATCATTCTTTGGAGGAACTTTTACAGCTATAAAAATGGAAAAACAAATAGAACTTTTAACTGTTGCTAAGAAGTTTAAGGATAATAATAAAATAAAATTCATTAGATTATCTACAAGACCAGATTATATCGATGATAATATATTGCTAAACCTTAGAAAATACTCTGTAGACATTATAGAACTTGGAGTTCAATCATTGGATGCGAAGGTGTTATTAAAATCCGGAAGAGGACATACTTCCCGTGATGTAGAACTTGCAGCGAAACTTATAAAGCAGTATGGTTTTACTCTAGGACTTCAAATTATGATAGGGTTACCTTCTGACGATATAAATAAAGATATAGAGACGGCTAAAGGGGTTATTGCTCTTAAACCGGATAATTGTCGAATATACCCTGCCCTTGTAATTAAGGATACACCTATGGAAAGCATGTATATAAAAGGAACTTTTGTGCCTTACACGTTAAGTGAAGCGGTAAATATAAGCAAAATCATTTACATTATGATGACTTTAAGCGGTATAAATGTGATTAGAATGGGGTTACAACCCACTAAAGAAATTTCGAAAGGTAATGACCTAGTAGCAGGACCGTTTCATCCTGCTTTTAGAGAGCTTGTTGAGGGTAGTATATATAATGATTTGTTATACTATGTAATCATTAATAATATCAAAAGTAACACTACCGCAAATAAGGTTTTAGTGAAAATTAATCCGAAAGATATTTCTAAACTTTATGCTAATGGTAAAATCTATTTTAATGACATGAAAAAACAAATAAGTACTATATATATAGAGGTATCTCAAGATATTTCTATAGAGCTCGGAAGTATTGCTGTATGTTTAGGGAGTGAATGTATTATTATGACCATATATGAATATGCATCCATAAAGTATAGTGAAGGATTTTAATTTATTTTAGAAAAACCGTGTACACGGTTTTTTAAATTTATATGCACTAATTTATGTGTATGAACACTAGCAATTGATATTTTCATGAAAATGCTTTAAAATATAGAGTAGAATAAAATTCAAAATATGAGGTGAATTATGAGTAAGAAAAAAAGAGAGAAGAACCAAAAAATATTGATTTATGGCATAGTCGTAGTTTTTATATTAGGTTTTGTATTGCCAATGTTATTTAGGTAAAATAGGAGAGTGTTCCCATGTTTTTAAAATCTATTGAAATTAGAGGATTTAAATCCTTTGCAGATAAAACAGAATTAACATTTAAGAAGGGCATTACGGCAGTAGTAGGCCCTAATGGTAGCGGGAAAAGCAATATATCCGATGCTGTTAAATGGGTACTTGGGGAACAAAGTGTCAAAAATCTCCGAGGGGATAAAATGGAAGATGTTATATTTGCAGGCACTCAGTTTAGAAAACCAGTTGGCCTTGCACAAGTTTCCCTTACTTTAGATAATAGTGACAGCGTGCTTAATATCGATTATTCTAATGTGACTATATCTAGAAGATTATATAGGTCTGGAGAAAGTGAATATTTAATAAATAATACAACTTGTAGATTAAAAGATGTTCAACAGCTTTTTATGGATACGGGTATTGGAAAAGAAGGATACTCAATTATTGGACAAGGTAAAATTGATGCTATTTTGAGTGGAAAAACTGATGATAGAAGAAAACTATTTGAAGAGGCTGCAGGTATTGTAAAATTCAAGACAAGAAAAGAAGAATCTCAAAAGAGATTGGATAATACAGAGCAGAATATGATTAGAATAAACGATATTTTAAGTACCTATGAAGAAAGATTAGAACCGTTAATGAAAGAAAGTGAAAAGGCAAAGAAATTTTTAAAGTTCTTTGAAGAGTTAAAAATTAAAGAAGTAAGTATGATTGTTGATTTTATAAATAAAGTTGAAGAAAAAATGAAAATTTTACAGGGTCAATCTGCTAAATTAAATGATGAGGTTGTAAATTACACAGATATAAAAAATAAGGTAAGAGGTGATAGTGAATACTGGAAGGTTGAATCTGAAAATTTTGAAACTAAAAACCAGGAAGAAAAACAATTATATTATAATGATAAACTAATTCACCAAACTAATACTTCTGAAATAAATATTCAAAATGAGAGAATACAAAATTTAG
Organism: Clostridium sp.; assembly: GCF_016650035.1. Lineage (GTDB taxonomy): Bacteria > Bacillota > Clostridia > Clostridiales > Clostridiaceae > Clostridium_AD. The sequence goes on along the minus strand of NZ_JAENWM010000021.1, from coordinate 35,705 downwards.
AGAAAATCATCCGTAAAACTTCAAAAGATAGTGATGATATTCATAAAAAACTTCTGGTTCTTAAATGCAATTTGAACGAACTAGAGGATTCTTCTAATAATATAAAAAATACTCAAGCGGAAATACAAGAAAAAATTGGGCATGAAGAGATAAAAATTGTTAACATTCAAGAAAACATAAAAACCAAAAGTGATGAAGCTAGAAACCTAAAAGAAGAAGAGCAGTTTATAATCCGTAAAACTATGGAAATTAGTAATAAATTATTGATTTTAAACAATAATATAGAGAGTGCTGAGAAAAGAATGGTTTTATTAGTAAGTACAATTGAAAACATTGGTGAGGAAGTAAAAATAAATACTAGCACAAAAGTAAATTATAAAAATCAAGTGCAACAAGTTAAAACTAAAATAATTGAATGCGAATTAATAATCAATGAAAATAATCAAAAGCACAGTAAACTCCAAAATATTTTAACCACCGATGAAACTATCATGAAAAACTGTAATATTAAAATGAGTAAAACTGAAGCCAATTTTAATGTGCTTACAAATTTAGAGAAAAAATTTGAAGGCTATAATAAGTCGGTAAAAAATTTAATGGAGCATATAAATGAAGGTAAGGTAGGAAACATTTCTGAATGTTTCGTACTTGGCGAGGTTATAAAGGTCGAAAAAAGCTTAGAAGTAGCAATAGAAATTGCATTGGGTGGTTCGATATCACACATAATAACTAAAGACGAAATCGCAGCAAAAACATTAATCAATTATCTAAAGGGCCATAGTTTAGGAAGAGCTACATTTCTTCCTTTAAACATTATTAAGGGTAAAAAACTTAATATCTCAAATGAAACTATAAGCCATATTGGTTTTGTTGGAATTGCAAGTGATCTTATAGGCTATGATGATAAATTTACTGAAGTTATGACATCTATTTTGGGAAGGACAATTATATGTAGTGATATGGATTCAGCCTTGCAAATATCTAAAAACAATAATTTTAGGTATAAAATTGTAACACTTTCAGGGGAAGTTATAAATCAAGGAGGGTCATTAACTGGTGGAAGTATATACTCGAAGACTTCTAGTATAATTGGTAGAAAAAGAGAGATACAACAATTGGCTGCTGATTTAAACACTTTTAAAAATGAATATCTTATTTATACAAATAAAATAAAACAATGTAAATTTGAAATCACAAGATTAGATAAGGTAAACATAAATACAAAGGACGAGGTTCATGTGCTAAGCATTGAGAAAACTAAGTTGGAAGCTAAAATACATTCATTAGAAGATGAAACAGATAGACTTAAAAAAAATCTTATGGATTTAGAGACTGAAAAAATGTCTGAAAAGAGTAAACTTTCAAGAGATAATAGTGAAATCAGTGAAAATAATGCCTCTGCCCTCAGATTAACTGGTGAGAGTGAAAAAATTCAGCAAAAGCTTTCAGTGGATCATTCCAAATTAAAAGATAAATTACAAGAAATTGAGAATATAAAGGGACTAATTGTCGATGCTAAGATAAAAAAAGCTGGAATTGATGAAGTAATGCAGAATAAACGTTCTGAAGTACAAAGGTTAAATGGAGAAATGTTTGTGCATAATCAAAAAATGATTTCATTTTCTAGAGAAATACAAGAAGCTTTGGAAAGTAAAAAGAGTAGCGATAAAGCAATAGAAAGTACTAATGAAAAAGTAAGAGAGATAACTATTAAATTAGATAAAATGGAAAAAAGCTTTGAAGACGATGAAATACAGAGAATTAAAATTAAAGAGAAAATAAAAATAAATGTGGATAAGTTAGAGGATACTACTCTAATATTAGAAAAAAGCGAGAAAGATTTATATAAATGTGAACTGGCACTTGCGAAAGTAGAAATGGAAAAGGGCGTTAATTATTCCAAGTTGAATGATGATTTTGAGCTAACATATGCAGAAGCACTTAAATTTAAAATTGAAATCGACGACATTGATCTTCTTAAAAAGCAAATTAAAGCCTTGAAAGGTGATATATCAATGCTGGGAGAGGTTAATGTAGGTGCTATCGAAGAGTATAAAGAAGTTAAAGAGAAATTCGCTTTTATGGACAGTCAAAAGGAAGATTTGATACTAGCTAAAAATGAACTATTGACAATGATATGTGAAATGACTGAAAAGATGAAAAAAATATTCGCGGAAAATTTTATAATATTAAGACAAAATTTTAATGAAACCTTCGTGGAATTGTTTAAGGGTGGAAGTGCAGATTTGATACTTACCGAAGGCGATGAACTTACAGCGAAAATAGATATTAATGTTCAACCACCAGGTAAAAAACTACAAAACTTAAGTTTGATGTCTGGTGGAGAAAAAGTGTTATCTGCAATTGCATTATTATTTGCTATATTAAAGATGAAGCCAACACCTTTTTGTATTTTAGATGAAATTGAAGCAGCCCTTGATGATGCTAACGTAATTAGGTATGCTGAATTCTTAAAGAAATTCTCGGACAGCGTTCAATTCATTATAATAACTCACAGAAAAGGAACAATGGAGGCTGGAGATGTACTATATGGCGTTACGATGGAAGAAAAAGGAGTGTCGAAAATAGTGTCTGTTGATTTTAATAGGTAAAGACAATATTTATGGCAGCGAAAAGAATTAGGAGGCTTTAAAATGTTTGGAGGATTTTTTGATAAATTAAAAGATGGACTAGCAAAAACTAGAAATAATATAAGTGAAAAAGTTAGTGAAGTATTAAAATTGGCTCTTACAATTAATGAAGATTTATATGAAGAATTAGAGGAGATATTAATTACTGCAGATATAGGAGTAGATACTTCTATTTATATCATCGAAAAACTTAAAATAAAGGTGAAGGAAGATAAAATAAAGGAACCTTCAGAAATTATGCCTTGTTTAAGAGAAGTTATAACGACTATATTAGTTGAAGATGAAACCCCAATAAAACCTATAGAACTTCCTAAGGTGATACTCATAATTGGGGTTAATGGAGTTGGGAAAACTACTTGTATTGGTAAAATTGCTGCAAAGTTAAAAAATGAAGAATATAAAGTGCTAATTGCAGCAGCAGATACCTTTAGGGCGGCTGCTATTGACCAGTTAGAGGTTTGGGGTAATAGATCAGGTGTGGAACTCGTAAAACAGCAAGAGGGATCGGATCCTGCTGCTGTAGTTTTTGATGCTGTTCAAGCAGCAAAAGCAAGAAAAGTTGATGTGCTAATTTGCGATACGGCAGGTAGACTTCATAATAAAAAAAATCTTATGGACGAACTGGCGAAAATAAATAGGGTGATTAAAAGGGAGTACAGTGAGGCTCATATGGAAACTCTCTTAGTACTTGATGCTACAACGGGGCAAAATGGTGTACAACAAGCAAAACAATTCATGGAAGTATGCACCATAGATGGAATAATACTAACTAAATTAGATGGTACCGCTAAAGGTGGAATTGTAATATCTATAAAAAAACAACTGCATATACCTGTTGTGTATATAGGTGTTGGTGAAGGAATAGATGATTTACAAGAATTTGATGCAAGTGATTTTGTAGAAGCACTATTTTAAAATGCACCCGTAAAATATCAATTATATAAAATATTAACCTGTTAAGTAAAATTACTTGACACTATATATAAACTCTGATATTATATTATTTGTGAGTAGGGTGATGGAATGGAAAAAAGATTTGAAATTTCTTTATTATTTGATTTCTATAGTGAATTACTTACTGAAAAGCAAAAGGATATAATGGATTTGTATTTTAATAATGATTTATCACTATCAGAGATAGCAGAAATTAATAAGACGAGTAGGCAAGCTATTCATGATACTATTAAAACATGCGAAAAGTTGCTTTTAGTATATGAGGAAAAATTGAAATTATCAAATAGAGACCTTAAACTTAAAGAAATCTCTGAAAACATTATTTCAGAATTAGATAAATTACAGATCAATATAAAAGATGACAAAATGAATCAGATTATAGATGATATAAAAACCCAGATAATTGAGAACGTTTAGGAGGTTTATTATGGCTTTTGAAGGACTATCTTCTAAGTTACAAGATACCATAAAAAAATTAAAAGGTAAGGGTAAGCTTTCTGAAAAAGATATCAAAGATGCTATGAGAGAAGTAAAACTAGCATTGTTTGAAGCTGATGTTAACTATAAAGTAGTTAAGGACTTTGTGAAAAATGTTAGTGAAAAATGTTTAGGTAATGGAGTAATGCAAAGCTTAACACCTGGCCAACAGGTTATAAAAATTGTTAATGATGAGTTAACAAGTCTAATGGGTGATTCGGAAAGTAAATTAGAGTTTTCTATAAATGGGATAACGGTTATTATGCTTGTAGGTCTTCAAGGTGCTGGTAAAACCACAATGGGTGGAAAACTTGCCCTTTCACTTAAAAGAAAAAATAAAAAACCATTACTAGTTGCTTGTGATGTATACAGGCCAGCAGCAATTAAACAATTGCAAGTAGTAGGAAAGCAAATTGATGTTCCAGTATTTACTATGGGAGACAAGGTAAGCCCTGTAGATATAGCAAAAGCATCTTTAGCCTTTGCCAAGGAAAATGGTAATAATGTAATTATAATAGATACAGCAGGAAGACTTCATATAGATGAAAATCTAATGGAGGAACTTCAAAATATAAAAGTGTGCATGCAACCAAGTGAAATAATGCTTGTTGTAGACTCAATGACTGGTCAAGACGCAGTTAATGTAGCAGATAGCTTTAATTCTCAGCTGGATATAACTGGCGTGATTTTGACAAAGTTAGATGGAGATACAAGAGGCGGAGCTGCACTATCTATTAAAGCAATAACTGGCAAATCTATAAAATTTGTTGGTGTTGGCGAAAAAATGAGTGATTTAGAAGTTTTCTACCCAGATAGAATGGCATCAAGAATACTTGGTATGGGTGATGTGCTTTCGTTAATCGAAAAAGCGCAGCTGTCTATAAATGAAGAAGAAGCAAAAGAACTTGGAAATAGAATGATGTCGCAAGAATTTAATTTAGATGATTTTTTAGCTTCAATGCAACAAATAAAGAAACTCGGGCCATTAAATAAATTAGTTGAAATGATGCCAGGCGCTAATAAAAAAGAATTGCAGGGTGTAGATTTATCTCAGAGCGAAAAAGAAATGGGAAAAGTTGAAGCTATCATAAGGTCAATGACTGTAGCGGAGAGAAAACATCCTAGTTTGATTAGTGGTTCTTCTTCTAGGAAAAAGAGAATTGCTAATGGGTCAGGCACTTTGGTACAACAAGTAAATAAGCTATTAAAAGATTTTGAGATGATGAAGAAATTTATGAAGCAAGCAAAAGGATTCCAAAAACCTGGTAAAAAAGGTATGTTTGGTAAAATGCCTTTTTAATAAAATAACTTAGGTTATAGCTAAATTACATTTAAAGGAGGTGATATACGTGGCAGTTAAAATAAGATTAAAAAGAATGGGTGCTAAACACTCTCCATTTTACAGAGTTATAGTTGCAGATTCAAGATCTCCTAGAGATGGAAAATTCATTGAAGAAATAGGATATTATAACCCAAGAACAGAACCAACTACAATTAAAATTGATACTGAAAAAGCAGCTAGTTGGATAAAAAAAGGTGCTCAACCATCTGATACAGTTAAAAGATTACTTAACAAAATAGCAGTCAACTAGAAAAGTTTATAAGTAATGAATGGAGGGTTTTCCATGAAACAGTTACTTGAAGTATTGGCAAGGTCTTTAGTTGATAAACCTGAAATGGTAGTAGTAAATGAAGTAGCTCATGAGCACACGGTAGTTCTTCAATTATCTGTGGCGAATGAGGATATGGGAAAAGTTATTGGTAAACAAGGTAGAATAGCTAAAGCTATTAGAACTGTTGTAAAGGCAGCTGCTGTTAAAGAAAACAAAAAAGTAGTTGTTGAAATAAAGTAAGAGTTAGGTTCTGCCTAACTCTTATTTTAATATAAGCAATTTGTAAGGAGGATTTTAAGTGAAGGATTTTATGGGTGTTGGTCAGATTGGTAAAACACACGGATTAAAGGGTGAAGTTAAAGTTTTTTCATTAACAGACTCGCTTGAAAGATTTAAGAAATTAAAAAATGTATATATTGATGGCGAAATCAGAAAAATAGAAGGATGTAAACTTCAATCAGATAAAGTAATATTAAAAATTGAGGGTATAGATAGTATAGAACAAGCGGAGACTTATAGAAATAAGATTCTTATGGTTAGTCGCGAAGAAGCGATTCCACTTGAAGAGGATAGCTATTATGTAGCTGATCTTATAGATTGTAGCGTTTTTGATACAGATGGAGAGGAACTTGGAAAAGTATATGACGTTCTTAGTACACCAGGTAATGATGTATATTGGGTTAAAGGAAATACAGAAGTACTTATTCCAGTACTTAAAGACATAGTTGTTAGTATAGATATTAATAAACGTGTAATAATAATTAAACCAGTAAGTGTTTGGTCAGAATGAAAATAGACATTTTAACACTATTTCCTGAAATGTTTGAAATATTTAATAGCAGTATAATTGGAAAAGCCATAGAAAAAAACATACTGGATATTTCATCCCACAATATTCGGGACTATGCATTAAATAAACATAAAAAAGTAGACGATTATCCCTATGGTGGTGGAGCTGGTATGGTAATGCAAACTCAACCAGTGATTCACTGTATTAATGATGTTAAATTAAGTAATAGTGGAAAGGTGATATTTTTAGGGCCAAGAGGTAAAACTTTCACTCAGGAAATTGCTAAAAAGTTATGCCAGGAAAGTGAATTAATATTTTTATGTGGCCATTATGAAGGCATTGATGAGAGAATCTATGACTATATAGATATGGAAATTTCTTTAGGGGATTATGTTTTAACAGGTGGAGAAATGGCGTGTATACCTATAGTGGATAGTATCTGCAGACTGATTCCAGGAGTATTATCTTGTAGTGAGAGCTTTACTGAAGAATCTTTTTATGATGGAGTACTGGAATATCCTCAATATACAAGGCCGGAATGTTTTGAGGGTGAAAGTGTTCCTGAAGTATTGACTTCAGGGCATCATGAAAATATACGGAAGTGGAGAAGAACTCAGTCTCTTTTAATAACTAAAGAAAAAAGACCGGATATGTTTCAAAAACTTGAACTTACGAAGGAAGACAAAAAATTACTCAGTGTGGCTTATAAAATAAAAGAATAAGGCTATAAAAGGGATTTTTATGTTGATATATATATATAGTTATGATAGAATATACTTTGTGCTAGTACGGACGGTCCTCTGCTATATTTTATGGGCATGAACGTCACAATAAAATATTAGGAGGGAATGCACATGTTAGATATTATAAGAGCAATAGAACAAGAACAAATCAGAACTGACTTACCAAATTTTGGTGTGGGTGATACTGTTAAAGTACACATAAAAATTAGTGAAGGTAACAAGGAGAGAGTCCAAGTATTCGAAGGAACCGTTCTTAAAAGACAACACGGCGGTTTAAGAGAAACTTTTACAGTAAGAAGAGTTGCATCTGGTGTTGGTGTTGAAAAAACATTCCCAGTAAACGCTCCAGTAATTGATAAGGTTGAAATTGTAAGACTTGGTAAAGTTAGAAGAGCTAAACTATTCTACTTGAGAGATAGAGTTGGTAAGGCTGCAAAGGTTAAAGAAAGAATGAGAAAATAATAAAATTGGGGCTGAAAAGTCCCTTTTTATATTTTAGTGAATTTTTAAGTAGGTGCATATATGACAAGGAGAAATCTTAAAGTAGTAAAATTTATAACGATTTTACTTGTAATTTCAGTATTCACCATAAATTTTTTATTTCAAGTAGTAACAGTAAATGGTGAATCTATGGTTCCTACGTTACATAACAATGATAAATTAATACTTGAAAGAGTATCATATAGAATAATGTCGCCTAAGCGAAATGATATTGTAGTAATAAGGTATCATGCTGATATAAGAGAAAGAATAATAAAAAGAGTTATAGCAGTAAGTGGAGACGTAGTTAAAATAAGTGATAATATATTATATATAAATGGTAAAACTATTAATGAATACTATAGAAATGTAGGTTTTATGCGTGACTTTGATGAAGCTCAGGTACCTTCGGATGCTGTTTTTGTCCTAGGTGATAATAGAAATTTCAGCAGTGATTCTCGCAGTGATGATATTGGGTTTGTAAAACTCAATCTTATAGAAGGAAAAGCAGTTATAAGGCTTTATCCATTCAATAAAATGGGAAGGATACGATAAGTATGAGCATGACCATAAATTGGTTTCCAGGACATATGGCTAAGACTAGAAGACAAATTCAAGAGAGTTTAAAACTTGTTGACGCCGTAATAGAAATGAGAGATGCAAGAATTGTAAACTCAAGTGCAAATCCACAAATTGACGAGATCTGCAAAGATAAGCCAAGAATTATTTTATTAAACAAAAGTGATTTAGCTGAAGATAAAGTAACTAAAGAATGGATACAAAAACTTACAACTGATACGGTGAAACCATTATCTGTAAATAGCCTTACAGGTGGGGGTTTAAAAAGTATAAAGACTACTCTTGATGAATTATTAAAAGAAAAGCAAGATAGGCAGAGAAAAAAAGGATTAGTTAATATAATTACACGAGTTATGGTAGTTGGTATACCTAATGTGGGTAAATCTTCTCTTATAAATAAATTGGCTAAAAACCACAGTGCTAAAACTGGTGATAAGCCCGGTGTTACTAAAAGTAAGCAATGGATTAAAACTAGCATCGGAATAGAACTTATGGATACTCCAGGAGTGTTATGGCCTAAATTTGAAGATCAAGTTGTTGGACTTAATCTGGCCTTTACAGGAGCCATAAAAGATGAAATTATGGATATAGAGGAATTAGCTCTTAGACTAGTAGAAAGGCTTCAAGTTGTTAATCCACAAAGATTAATGGAAAGATATAAACTTCCAGAAATTATGGAGGAAGCTATAGATAATTTGGACAATATAGCAAAGAAAAGAGGTCATGTAATTTCTGGTGGCAACATTGATTATAATAGAGTAGCGGTTATGCTTTTAGATGAATTTAGAGGTGGAAAACTAGGATCTATATCTCTAGAAAGACCAGACGATTATTAAGTTTATATATAATAAATGTAAATTTAAATATTATTAAATAAGCAACTTTCTGATTGTGGATAGATAACAATTAATAATTGGTTTCTAAGACAAATATCAGAAGGTTGCTTTTGCGTATAAATTTATAAACAGTATTTAATAAAAATTATGGAGTATTAGGGAGAAGATATTATGGAAAAAGATATGAATTTTTTAAATATGAGTTATAAAGAAATATGTGAACATATAAAATCAATAGAAAATGTTAGGTCAGATAATAGTATGAAAAGTCTCATGAATGTGCTTTTAAATGACAATAGAAAAACTGTACAAAAATTAGGTAGTAAAATGTTTAAAATGTTCGAGAACGAAGAAAAAGAGATTCAAAGAGTAAAAAAAATGTACGACTTTGATAGAAGCTATGGAAACTATAAATATTTAGCCGGAGTGGATGAGGTTGGTAGGGGTCCACTAGCAGGCCCAATAGTGGCAGCCGCAGTAATATTAGATTTAAATATAAAGGATGATACGGATTTAATTCTTAGAGCTAACGATTCTAAAAAAATATCAATCTCTGTTCGATCCGAATTATCTAAGATTATTAAAGAAAAGGCAATAGCTTATAAGATTATTGCTATTGATAATAACCAGATTGATAAAAAGGGTATTGGGTGGTGCAATAATCAAGTGTTTTTAGATTGCTGTAATGAAATTACCATTAAACCAGATATAGTTTTATCTGATGGATATAAAATCAAAAATTATTTGGGTTTAAATGAGTTTGCAATAAAAGGAGATACAAAAAGTATAAGCATAGCCTGTGCTTCAATTATCGCAAAGGTATATAGAGATGAACTGATGTTTAAGTATCACAATGAATATCCGAATTATGGTTTTGATAAAAATGTTGGGTATGGTACAGAGCAGCATGTTAGTGCACTAAAAAAATATGGAGCTATATCAATACATAGAAAAAGTTTCCTTAAAAATATATTAGAATTATAATTGAAAAGCATCTTCGATATGATTAACTAAAAAATCATTGTTATCGTTATTTAGTAGAACTTCTATAACATCAAATCTAAAATTAGAGTCAGCAATATTTTTGTACGAAATATAAACCTCAGCTGTTTTGTAAATTTTTTTCTGCTTTACATAATTGACTGACTCTGCTGGTAATCCGAATTTTGTACCATATCTGGTTTTCACTTCTACAAAGCAAGTATAACCACTATTTACGGCTATTAAGTCGATTTCTCCACACTTACATCTGAAATTTTTTTCTTTAATCACGTATCCCGTATTTTTTAAATGAGTTTCTGCTATATCTTCACCTAGTGCACCAATATCTTTGTTGTGTGTTTTCATTCAAAAACATCCTTCCATAAACATCTATAATTGGTATATGACTTATATTAGATTAATAAAAAATGAAAATCAAAATAATATCAAAAATATACATTATTATGTCTAAATAGTTATAATTACGAGTTAATAAGAAAATAAAACTACTACAAGTACCTTATTGTGCCCAAATTTGCCCCAGTTTTAACAATGATATGTAACTGTTAGCATTTATACCGGTTCACCATTTCAGAGATTTAAACTATGAATTTAAGTGTTTCACTACAGATAGACTGAAAATTTACCTGTAGCTCATCACTTATATCATAACCTATTTCTATCGATTTTATCCCTTAATATGGGTGGTAGTGCATTTTTCATAGAAACCTCCAATGAGTTAATATATTACGCTTAAATATTAATTTGAAAATATATATACTAAATGTATATGATAAAAACATTAAATTATTATAGATAAATAGAAAAACCAAAGAGGGCTTGGATATAATATGCAAAGATATTTTATATTGGTGATGTTTGGTTATAATTTTGTATATTCACAATTAGTAATTATTATTTGCAAAAAAACAAAAACAATATAAAAATATAATTTAGTAATAAGTTTATATAAAATAATTTTGTCAATAATTATGGAATAGAAGTAATAAGCAATAAGAAGGTTAAGGGTGATAATATGGCAATACAAATTATGTCGGCTGCATTTACAGGAATTAAAGGGGTTATAGTTACAGTTGAAATTGACATAACTCGTGGACTTCCCGCTTTAAACATTGTGGGTCTTGCAGATATAGCAGTTAAAGAATCAAAAGAAAGGGTACGCTCTGCAATATTAAATTCAGGTTTTGAGTTTCCTGTAAATAGAGTAACTATAAATTTAGCGCCAGCGGATCTTAAGAAAGAAGGCTCACTATTCGATTTGCCAATAGCCGTAGGTATTCTGCTTGCGACTAAACAAATAATAGTAAATGATATTAATGATTATCTTTTTATAGGAGAATTATCACTTTCTGGTGGACTTAAGAGCGTAAGAGGCTCATTATCTGTTGTTATGGAAGGTATAGAAAATAAAATCGAAAAGTTTATTGTTCCAAGTAACAATGCAAAGGAATGTAGCCTTGTAAAATCAGCAAAGATATATCCATTAGATAATTTAAAACAAGTAGTAGACTTTTTAAATTATAGGGACTTAATGCCTTATAAACAGAGTAATGAGGTGGAGGTATTAATTAATGAGCAGTTAGATTATGAGGATGTTATGGGTCAGGAGAGTTCAAAGCGTGCTATTGAAGTTGCAGCAGCTGGAAACCACAATTTATTAATGTATGGTCCTCCGGGCTCTGGAAAGTCCATGATGGCGAAGAGAATTCCTACAATTCTACCTTCTTTAAGTCAAGAGGAGTCATTAGAAGTTACAAAAATATACAGTATTTGCGGAAAACTAGGGGACGCAGGGGGGGTTATTTTGCAAAGACCTTTTCGAAGTCCACATCATACGATATCAAGGATAGCCCTTGTGGGTGGTGGCAATAAAATAGCACCTGGAGAAATATCTTTAGCACATAATGGAGTATTATTTTTAGATGAAATATTAGAATTTAAAAAAAATGTAATAGAAATATTAAGGCAGCCATTAGAGGATAGAAAAATCAATATTTCTAGAATTAATGGAAACATAGAATATCCATCAAATTTCATGTTTGTAAGTGCTTTAAATCCATGCCCTTGTGGATACTATGGGTCTTTAGAGAAAAGATGTAGCTGTAGTGAATATGAAAGGCGAAGATATTTAAGCAAACTCAGCGGGCCCTTAATAGATCGGATAGACATTTTTACAGCAGTGAATACACTACCCTATAATAAAATAGTTGATGGGAAAAATAGTGAAAAGTCTGATGTTATTAAAAAAAGAGTGGAAGTAGCAAGAAAAATTCAAGCAAAAAGATTTAGGAAGGAAAAAATTCACTGTAATGCTGAGATGAGTCAAAAATTAATAAAAAAATACTGCCATTTAGACAATAGTGCAAGTGAAATAATGGAATTAGTGTACAATAAATTTAATCTAAGTACAAGAGCCTATTCTAGGATTCTTAAGGTGGCTAGAACTATTGCTGATTTAGATGAAAGTGAAAACATTTTAGATATGCATATCATTGAGGCTATGCAATATAGAAAATTTATAGATGAGAGGATAGTTTAGTAAATATTGATAATAACAAAATTTTATATATTGGAGGTATGTGAAAAATATGAATGACTATGATATATGGTTTTCTTTAGTTAAATTATCCCCTAGAATTAAACTGAAATTAATAAATGATTTACAAAATACTGAAAAAATATGGTATTATGGTGTACATACTAAAAAAACTGAATATTTCAAAAAAGAGTTAACTGATATCCTGACTAATGCTTGGAATGAAAGTAATATTGATAATGTGAAAAGAAACTTAGAAATTAATGAGATAAAATCAATTTCTTATTACGAGGGTGATTATCCTAAAAAATTAAAAAATTATGACGATGCTCCATATACATTATTTTATAAGGGCAACATATTGCCATTAAATGAAGGGTATAATATTTCTATAGTAGGATCAAGAAAATTTTCGAATTATGGTAAGGATGTAACTAAAATTATATGTAGAGACCTATGTTCTAATAATGTTAATATTATTAGCGGAATGGCTAGGGGGATAGATACTTTTGCCCATAGAAACTGTTTAGAGAATGAGGGTTATACATGTGCAGTTTTAGGTTCAGGACTGGATATAGTATATCCAAAAGAAAACACTGGAATTTTCAGCGAAATAGCTCGAAGTGGTTGTGTTATTTCAGAGTTTTTACCAGGAATACCGCCATATGCGTATAACTTTCCTCAGAGGAATAGAATAATAAGTGCTCTTAGTGATATTATTATAGTAATAGAAGCTGGTGAAAAAAGTGGATCATTAATCACTGCAAATTTAGCACTTGAACAAGGTAAGGATGTTATGGCTGTTCCAGGCTCTATATTTTCACATGAAAGTAGGGGAACCAACAAATTAATTAAAGATGGAGCTTTTCCTCTTACCTGTTCTGAAGATATATTTAACTTAATAGGAATAGATATGAAGACCCTAAAAAATACCGCTGTAGTTGCTTTAAATAACGAAACTCATAAAGAGATATATAACGTAATAAATGATAGTCCACTACATATTAATGATATTATTAGAATAACTAACATTGACATAAAACAATTATATGAGGTATTATTTGAACTGCAGATTAAAAATCAAATATTATGTTTATCAGGAAACTATTATGTAAGAGTAAACGACAATATTTAATTGAAAATATAGTAACTAAACTAGAATACATTGATGGAGGGGATAAGATGGGACAAAAACTTGTAATAGTTGAGTCACCTGCAAAGGCTAAAACTATAAAAAAATATTTGGGTAGTAGCTTTGTAGTTGAAGCGTCCATGGGACACGTTAGAGATTTACCAAAAAGCCAATTAGGGGTTGATATAGATAATAATTATCAACCTAAATATATTACTATCCGTGGTAAGGGAGAAATTCTCAGTAAACTTCGAAAAGAAGCAAAAAAAAGCGATAAAGTTTATTTGGCAACTGACCCTGATAGAGAAGGTGAAGCAATAGCTTGGCATTTAGCAAAAGCCTTAAAAATAGATGAAAAAGATAAATGTAGAATAGAATTTAATGAGATAACTAAGACGGCAGTTAAAAACGCTATAAAAACTCCAAGAATAATAAATGCACCGCTTGTGGATGCACAACAAGCAAGACGTATACTTGATAGATTGGTTGGATATGAAATTAGTCCTATACTTTGGAGAAAAGTTAAATGGGGACTTAGTGCAGGCCGAGTTCAATCGGTTACTCTTAAAATAATCTGTGATAGACAAAAGGAAATACAAAATTTTATTACTCAGGAGTATTGGACTATAGAATGCCAGTTGCATAAAGAAGGAGAACCTCAGAATTTAAATGTTAAATTAACCTCTAAGGGTGGAAATAAAATTGAAATAAATTCTAAAGATGAAAGCGATGAAATTATTAGATTGCTTAATGAAAAAGAATTTATTGTAAGAAAGATAAAGAAAGCATCTAAGAGCAAAAATCCACTTCCACCATTTATAACAAGCACGCTTCAGCAAGATGCTTATAGAAAACTTAATTTTTCAACTAAAAGAACTATGTCTGTAGCTCAACAATTGTATGAAGGTATGGAAATAGAGGGACATGGAACAGTAGGACTTATTACATATATGAGAACTGACTCCACTAGAATATCCGAAGAAGCACAAGGAAATGCAAAAGAATTTATTGAAAATAAATATGGTGAAAAATACTATCCTGAAACTCCTAGAATATATAAAGGTAAAAAAAATATACAGGATGCTCATGAAGCTATTAGACCATCGTATGTTGAAATAACACCGGAAATAGCAAAAAAAACTTTAAAGGCACCACAATATAAGTTATATACCTTGATTTGGAATAGGTATGTTGCTAGTCAAATGGAATCGTGTTTACTAAATACTATATCGATAGATATAGAAAATGGAGACTATATACTTAAGGCATCCGGATCTAAAGTAACCTTTGACGGATTTAGAAAAATTTATAATGGGGACTTAGATGAAGAAGAAAACACAATGAAACTCCCAGAACTTAAGGAGAAAGATGTTTTAATTAATGAAAATACTGAAGGTAAGCAGCATTTTACGCTACCACCTGCAAGATTTTCTGAGGCATCTCTTGTAAAAACTTTAGAAGAAAATGGCATAGGAAGACCTAGTACTTATGCCCCAATTATATCAACTCTTCTTGGTAGGAGATATATAGAAAAAGATAAAAAAACTTTAGAAGTAACTGAACTTGGAAATATCGTAAATAATATAGTAAGTGAATACTTTAAGCAAATAGTAGATGTTGAGTTTACAGCACAAATGGAGAATAATTTAGACACTATAGAAGAAGGACAAGAAAAATGGGAAAATATAGTTGATATTTTCTTTACACCTTTAAAAAAGGATATCGAAATTGCTGAGAAAGAAATTGCTAAGATTACAATTGAAGATGAGGTTACTGAGGTTGTATGTGATAAATGTGGTAAGTTCATGGTGATAAAACATGGAAGGTTTGGTGATTTCTTAGCCTGTCCTGGTTATCCAGAATGCAAAAACACAAAAGCAATCACTAAAGAACTAGAAGTTAATTGCCCTAAATGTGATGGGAAAGTTTTAGAACGAAGAAGTAAAAAAGGTACTAAATTTTTTGGATGTAGTAATTATCCAAAATGTGATTTCGTGAGTTGGTTTGAGCCTACAGCCATAAAATGTCCTGTGTGTGATACTTATATGTTAAAAAAATATAGTAAATCTAAAGGAGAATACATGGAATGCTCAAATCCAGAATGTAAACATAAGGAGTACAAAGTAGAAGAAAGTATTGAAGAAAAAACTGAAGAAAAGTAAAACCGATGAACAATTCAAACAATTTACTGTTCCATAAATATTTTGTCGAAATTTATGAAATAATATTGATATGACATGGATATTATGATATTATTAAAGGTAGAAGGAACAATTCTAAAAATTTGGAAAATTGTGAATTTTGTTTATTATAGAATTTTGATTAAGAATTGGTTAAATAAATATAAAATATAAGAGGAGGAGTATTGTGTCATTATTAGAAAAAACGAGAAAGTTAAATAAGATATTGCAAAAATCAGGAGCTGAACCAGTAGTTTTTGATGATATTTGTAATTTACTGAGTGATGTATTGAAATGTAATGTGTATATTGTTAGCAGAAAAGGGAAAATATTAGGTTATACATTATCCGGCGGTTATGAATGTGATATAGTAAAAGATGATATTATAAAAAACATGAGATTCCCAGAAAACTACAATAATAATTTACTTAATATTAATGAAACAAAGGAAAATCTTGTAAATAAAGAATCCTGTGTACTTGAAGAAAGTAAAGAGTGCAAAGTAGATAATAAAATAACTACTATAGTACCTATAAACGGAAATAGGGAACGATTAGGTACACTTTTACTTGCAAGATTTGATAAGGATTTTACAGAAGATGATTTAGTAATAGTTGAATATAGTGCTACTATAGTTGGACTTGAAATTTTGAGAGCTAAAAATGATATAATTGAGGAAGAAGCAAGAAAAAAAGCTGTAGTACAACTTTCTATTGGAACACTATCCTATTCAGAACTTGAAGCTGTGCAACATATTTTCAGTGAATTAGACGGTCCTGAAGGATTACTTGTGGCTTCTAAAATAGCAGATAAAGTGGGAATAACAAGATCTGTTATAGTCAATGCGCTAAGAAAATTTGAAAGTGCAGGAGTAATAGAATCAAGGTCCCTTGGAATGAAGGGCACACATATTAAAATATTAAATGATAAACTAATTGATGAACTTAATAAAATAAAATAATAAGAGGCAGAGCAAAGTTGCTCTGCCCTTTATTATTTTTAGTAAACAAAGTATAAATTTGTATAAGATGAGAATATTAATAATTATGTTGCGTTTTTATTCTGATTTAAAGTTTTTATTGAATACATCAATATCTTGTGATATACTACAAACGTAAGAAAATACACACATTACTTAATTATTGAAGGGTTCCTATATATGGACTTCGATAAGATGATGGTAATGGAGGTAAAAACCAGGGAGGTTATTATTAATGGCAGTTATATCAATGAAACAATTATTAGAAGCAGGTGTTCATTTTGGACATCAAACTAGAAGATGGAATCCTAAAATGGCTCCTTACATATTTACAGAAAGAAATGGAATATATATTATCGATTTACAAAAAACAGTTAGAAAAATCGATGAGGCATATGATTTTGTTAAATCTGTATCTGAAGAAGGTAAAGATGTTTTATTTGTAGGTACAAAAAAACAAGCTCAAGAAGCTATTAAATTTGAAGCTGTAAGATCAGGTATGCATTTTGTAAACAATAGATGGTTAGGCGGAATGTTAACAAACTTCAAAACAATCAAAACAAGAATAAAAAGATTAGAAGAATTGTTTAAAATGGAAGAGGATGGAATTTTTGACGTTCTTCCCAAAAAAGAAGTAAGTAAACTTATGCATGAAAGAGAAAAACTAGAAATAAATCTAGGCGGAATCAGAAGTATGGATGCAAACAAAATAGGAGCTCTATTTATTGTAGATCCAAGAAAAGAAAAAAATGCGATTTCTGAAGCTAAAGCTCTTGGAATACCAGTAGTTGCAATAGTTGATACAAACTGTGATCCAGATGAAATTGATTATGTAATTCCAGGTAACGATGATGCTATAAGAGCAGTTAAATTAATAACTGAAAGATTAGCTGATGCTATTATAGAAGGAAGACAAGGCGAACAATTAGCTGAATAATAGTAATTAGATTTATGAGATAAGGTAATTATGGATATAACATTTGAGGGGTAGGTGGAAGGTAATGCTTTCATTTACCTTTTAAATTAGATAGGAATAGGAGGAAATAATAATGATTAGTGCAAGCATGGTTAAAGAGTTAAGAGAAATGACCGGAGCTGGAATGATGGATTGTAAAAGAGCTTTAACGGAAACAGATGGTGTTATTGATAAAGCCGTTGAACTTTTAAGAGAAAAAGGTTTAGCAGCTGCTGCTAAAAAATCAGGAAGAATAGCTTCCGAAGGATTAGTATGCACACATATTTCAGAGGATATGAAGACTGGATCTGTTGTAGAAGTTAATTGCGAAACAGACTTTGTTTCTGCTAATGAAGACTTTGTTAATTTAACTAAAAACGTTGCATTGCAAGCGGCGCAAACTGCTTCAACTACTATAGAAGAATTTGTTTCTGAAAAATACATAGCTAATGAAGAGATAACAGTTACAGACGCTGTTACGGAATTAATATCTAAATTGGGCGAAAACATGTCTGTAAGAAGATTTGAAAAGTTCTCTATTGAAAATGGTATAGTACAAAGTTATATCCATGGTGGTGGAAGAATTGGTGTTTTAGTTGAACTTGCCTGCGATAAGAAAGATGATGTGTTAATCAAAATTGCTAAAGATATTGCAATGCAAATAGCAGCTGCAAGTCCACTATTCTTAGATAATACATGTGTTGATAATGAAACTTTAGATAAAGAAAAAGAAATATATAGAGTTCAAGCACTAAACGAAGGAAAACCAGCGAAAATTGTTGAAAAAATGGTTGAAGGTAGAGTAAATAAATATTATAAAGAAGTTTGTCTACTTGAACAAATTTGGGTAAAAAACGCTGACTATACCATTACAAAATTTCTTCAAGAAGAATCTAAAAAACTTGGTGCTGACATAAAAGTAACAAGATTTGTAAGGTTTGAAAGAGGCGAAGGTATAGAAAAGAAGGAAGAAAATTTTGCTGAAGAAGTTGCAAGACAAGTGCAGGGTAAATAACAATTAAAGGGGACACTGCGTGTTCTCTTTTTTAAAATAAGTAATACTCTAATTTTGGAGGTGTAATATTCATGGAAGTAGCTAAATATAAAAGAATTATGTTAAAGATTTCTGGAGAAGCTTTAGCTGGTACGCAAGGATTTGGGATAGACTTTGACACTACAAATGAGATAGCACTTCAAATAAAGGAACTAGTAAAGCTTGGTGTTGAAATAGGTATAGTTGTTGGAGCCGGAAATATATGGCGTGGTAGAAGTGGTAAAGGAATGGATAGGACTACAGCAGATTATATGGGTATGATGGCAACTTGTATTAACGCATTAGCACTTCAAGATTCACTAGAAAATGTGGAAGTAAAGACTAGGGTGCAAACTGCCATTGAAATGAAGGAAATTGCTGAACCATTTATAAGAAGAAGGGCTATGAGACATTTGGAAAAAGGTAGAGTTGTTATATTTGCAGCTGGTACAGGTAATCCTTATTTTTCAACAGACACAGCGGCAGCACTTAGAGCAGCAGAAATAGAGGCTGAAGTAATACTGCTTGCTAAAAAAGTTGATGGAGTTTATGATAAGGATCCTCATGTGTTTAAAGATGCAGTAAAGTTTGATACATTAAGTTATCTTAGTGTGCTCGAAAAAGGGCTACAAGTTATGGATTCTACTGCTACATCATTATGTATGGATAATAATATACCTATACTAGTTTTTGGACTTGATAAACCAGAAAATATAAAAAGAGCGATTTTGGGAGAAAAAATTGGTACTTTAGTATCTGCTTCTACCAAATAATATGGAGGGGATTCTATGATTAATAAAATTATTAGTATTGCTGATGAAAAAATGAATAAAACTATTGGTGTTTTAAAACAAGAGTTTGGAAGTCTTAAAGCTGGAAGAGCGAACCCTTCAATGCTAGATAGGATTCACGTTGAATGTTATGGAAGTATTATGCCTCTGAGTCAGCTAGCAAACATTTCAGCACCAGAACCTAGAGTGCTAATGATTCAGGCTTGGGACAAAGCATCTATGAAAGATATAGAAAAAGCTATACTGAAATCTGATTTAGGATTAAATCCATCAAATGATGGATCAACTATTAGACTTATTATTCCTGAACTAACTGAAGAAACAAGAAAAACATTGCTTAAAACTGTGAAGAAAACAGCAGAAGATGCTAAAGTAGCTATAAGATCTATCAGAAGAGACGCTAATGATAAAATTAAAGCGCTTAAAAAAAATAGCGAAATTACTGAAGATGAAGTTAAAAAAGCTGAAGATACAATCCAAAAAGAAACAGATAAGTTTATTAAAGAAGTGGATAAATTAACAGATATTAAAGAAAAAGATATAATGAAAGTTTAACATATAATTTTAAATAGAACCTGCTTAATTGCAGGTTCTATTTAAAATTATACTATAACTAATAAAAAGGAGAGAATTATATTGAAAAATTTATTCGCTTTTTTTAAAAAGAATAATAATATAAAGAATAATGACAGTGATAATTTGGATTTAGATATGGCAAAAATACCTACGCATATTGCAATTATAATGGATGGTAATGGTAGATGGGCAAGGAAACGTAAGTTGCCAAGAGCACTTGGACATAGGGCTGGAGTGGAATCAATAAGAAGAATAGTAAAGGAATGTAATAAACTCGGAGTAAAATATTTAACATTATATGCATTTTCAACAGAAAATTGGAATAGACCTTTAGCGGAAGTAGACTCTTTAATGAACTTATTAGTAGAATATTTAAAAAACGAGTTGGAGGAATTAAATAGTAATGATGTTGTCATTAATTCCATCGGGAACATTTCAAAATTACCAGGGGTATGTAAAGTAGAATTAGATCATGCTTACGCAAAAACAAAAAACAATAAGGGTTTAGTTTTAAATTTAGCTTTAAATTATGGTGGACGAAATGAAATAATAGATGCTGTAAAAGAAATTTATTCGGATTTGATGAGTAAAAAAATATCTAAAGATGAAATAACGGAAGAATTGTTTTCAAAATATATGTATACCAGTGAAATGCCAGACCCGGACCTCATAATAAGGCCTAGTGGGGAGTTGAGATTAAGTAATTTTTTGCTATGGCAGAGTGCGTACTCAGAACTTTGGTTTTCGGATATTAATTGGCCGGATTTTCATGAAAAACAGCTAAAACTTGCAATATCGGAATATCAAAAAAGAGATAGACGATTTGGAAAGGTTAAATAGGGGAGAAAATATGAATAATAGATATATAGGAGCACTTATTCTGGCGCCGTTAATAATATTTTTATTTTTAGGCGGGGACTACTTGAAATATCTTGTAATGGTACTTTCACTTTTTGGTATGTACGAATTCTATAAAGTTTCTAGAAAAAAACACTATAAACCAATTGGACTAATAGGATACATTTTATGTGCATTATATTACGTAAATATGGGCAAGGATTTTTTATCTAGTTTTAATGTATACATTTTAATAGCAACAATTTTCTTCTTATTATGTATACCTATATTTCATACAAATTATAATTTTGTAGATATTGCTATAACTATTTTTGGGTTTTTGTATGTAGCAGTATTTTTTAGTTTCATTGTGTTTGTTAATAACAAAACCTACGGTGGATATTTAGTATGGATTATATTTATTTGTTCATGGGGTTGTGATACGGCAGCTTACTACTCTGGAAGATTTTTTGGTAAAGGTGGTAAACACAAATTGTGTCCTAAAGTTAGTCCTAATAAAACAATTGAAGGTTCAATAGGTGGGTTACTTGGAAGTGCTATAGGGTGTACGGTTTATGGTTATTTCATTTCACAATATGGCGTTTCTATAGAGCTATATCATTACTTTATAATAGGTATACTTTGTGGAATTTTTGGACAAATCGGAGATTTAATTGCGTCATCTATAAAAAGATTTGTAGGAGCCAAAGATTATAGTAATATTATACCAGGACACGGTGGGATTTTAGATCGGTTTGATAGTATTTTATTTGTTTCGGTAGTAGCATTTTATTATATTACTTTTATATTAAAAATATAAATGGTAAAATTAGAACATAAATAAAATTTTAAAGATGTATAATATAAAAAAACAGATTTATAGGAATGGAGAGATTTACATGAAGAAGGTTACTATTTTAGGCGTTACTGGGTCCATAGGAATCCAAACCTTGGATGTTATTCGGAAGGATATTAATAATTTTGAAATTATAGGGATTTCTGCCAATGTCAGCTTTGAGAAAATCATTCCCATTATAGAGGAATTTAAACCTAAATATATTGCCATGATGGATGAGAAATCTTCATTAAAACTTAAAAAACATTGTAATGAAAAAGAGTATTTAACGGAAGTTTTGCAGGGGCTAGAAGGTTTGAATTATATAAGCACACTGCCAGAAGTTGATCTTGTAGTAACTGCAGTTGTAGGTATGATTGGTCTTGTTCCAACTATGAAAGCTATATGTGCTGGAAAAGATATTGCCTTAGCTAATAAAGAAACTTTAGTAGTAGCAGGTGGACTCGTGATGGATGCTGCTAAAAAAAATCACGTTAATATTTTGCCGGTTGATTCAGAACATGGTGCAATTTTTCAATGTCTACAGGGGAACAGAATAGAAGCAGTTAATAAAATAATATTAACTGCTTCAGGTGGTCCTTTTAGAGGTAAAACTAGAGAACAATTAATAGAAATAAAACCTGAAGAGGCGCTTAAACATCCTAAGTGGGAAATGGGTAAAAAAATATCTATTGATTCTTCAACACTTATGAATAAAGGACTAGAGGTTATAGAGGCACACTGGTTATTTGGAGCTGAGTATGACAACATACAAGTAGTAGTTCATCCTCAAAGTGTAATACATTCTATGGTAGAATACAAAGATGGAAGTGTAATGGCGCAACTGAGTTCTACTGACATGAGACTTCCTATCCAATATGCTGTAAACTATCCTGAAAGAAAGAATGCTGTTATTGATAAATTGGATTTTTATAATATGGGTAATTTGACTTTTGAGAAACCAGATATGGAAACTTTCAAATGTCTAAAGTTAGCTTATAAAGCTGGTAAAATGGGTGGAAATATGCCAGCTATTATGAATGCTGCAAATGAAGTGGCTGTTGAATTATTTTTAGATTATAAAATCAAATATCTTGGAATAGAATATATTATAGAAAATTGCATGGATAGATTTGAACACTGTATTAATCCGGATTTAGAAGAGATCCTAGAAATTGACTTAAAGGTAAGAGAATACGTGAAAAACAATTATGGTAAAAGGTAGGGAGGTAAATTGTTATGAGTAGTTTTATAGGGAATATACCGTATATTATTATGGCTATATTAGCATTTAGTCTTTTGATTATAATACATGAATTAGGCCATTTTATGCTAGCTAAACTAAATGGAGTAAAAGTACATGAGTTTTCACTAGGAATGGGTCCGAAACTTTTTGGTATTAAAGGAAAAGAAACGGAGTATTTAATTAAGGCATTTCCTATTGGTGGGTATGTTAAAATGGAAGGTGAGAATGAAGAAAGTGATGACCCACGATCTTTCGCGTGTAAAACTCCTTGGCAAAAACTAAGCATAGTATCTGCTGGTGCAATTATGAATATAATATTAGCATTTGTTTTATTTGCCATTATAGGAGCTTCACTAGGAAATATATTACCTACAGTTGGAAAATTAGTCCCTAATAGTCCAGCTATGAATGCTGGAATAAAAGTTGGAGACAAAATTACTAAGGTTAATAAAGTTAATATAGAGAAGTGGGATCAATTTATAAATGAAATGACTATTGCTAAAGGGGAGAGTACGACTATTGAAATAGTCAGAAATTCAAAATTAGAAAAATTTACGATTACCCCTGTTATGAATGAGGAAGAAAAAAGATTTATGGTGGGAATCGCTGGTCTTCAAGAGAAGCTGAATTTCGGTGAAGCTGTAGGTTATGGATTTAAACAAACTATCAATACATCAAAATTAATTTTTGGAATCTTCGGCAGTATATTTCAGGGTGAAGTTTCTGTCAATGATGTTGGGGGACCTATAAGCATAATAAGAATTTCAACAATGGGAGCACAAGCTGGAATTATAAATTTAATGTCGTTAACAGCAATGTTAAGTGTGCAACTGGGAATATTAAACATAATACCTTTCCCAGCACTAGATGGAGGATGGATTTTTATACTATTATTTGAAATAATATCTGGCAAAAAATTAGATGAAAAGAAAGTCGCAGCTGTAAATTATGTAGGATTTATGATTTTAATGGCATTCATGGTATTTATAGTCATTAAGGATATAGTGAGCCCAATGAAATTCTAGGAGATGAAGATAATGAAGGTTAAACAAACAAAGAAGATTAAAATTGGGAATATATATATAGGTGGAGATTCTAAGGTAACGGTGCAGTCAATGACTAGTACAGATACAAGGGATGTAGATGCTACTGTTGAGCAAATTCTTAAGCTGGAAAAGGCAGGTTGTGAAATTATACGTTGTGCGGTTCCTGATATGGCAGCTGCTGATGCTATTAAAGATATTGTGAAAAGGATTCATATACCATTAGTTGCAGATATTCATTTTGATTATAGGTTAGCTTTAAAATCAATTGAAAATGGAGTAGCCAAATTAAGAATCAATCCAGGTAATATTGGAAGTATTGATAAAATCAAATTAGTTGCAAAGGCTGCCAAAGAAAAGGGTATTCCCATTAGAATTGGTGTTAATTCAGGATCACTAGAAAGTGATCTTCTTGAAAAGTACGGTCATGTATGTGCAGAGGCACTAGTAGAAAGTGCGTTAAGACATGTTGAAATATTAGAAAACTTAGATTTTTATGATATAGTTATTTCTATCAAATCTTCTGATGTAATTATGATGATAGAAAGTTATAAAATAATTTCAGATAAAGTAGATTATCCACTACATCTAGGCGTTACTGAGGCAGGAACTACATGGCGAGGAACTATAAAATCAAGTGTAGGTATTGGAGCACTTTTAGCTTGCGGTATTGGCGACACTATAAGAGTATCATTAACAGGCGATGTAGTAGACGAGGTTAAAGTTGGCATAGAAATCCTAAAATCCTTAGGATATAGGGATGATGGAATTAAATTTGTATCATGCCCAACTTGTGGTAGAACTCAAATTAATCTTATCAAAATTGCTAATGAAGTAGAAAAAAGATTAGAACATTGCAATAAGAACATAAAGGTTGCAATAATGGGATGCGTAGTAAATGGACCAGGTGAAGCCAGAGAAGCTGATATTGGAATAGCAGGAGGAAGTGGAGTTGGTCTCATATTTAAAAAAGGTGAAATAATTAAAACTGTTAACGAAGAAAATTTAGTAGAAGAGCTTATACGCGAGATAGATAAACTTTAGACGTCCTATCAGGAGGTATACCAATGAATGTAAGCTTAGCTGAAATGTTAAAAAATGATTTTGATTTAAATGAAGAAACACTAGTAGATGATATTAAGGTACTTAGAGTTCAATACCTTAAAAAGAGCGACAAATTAAGGGTGATAATCAAATCCTTTGAGGATATAGATGATAATAAAAATCTGCTAATCAAAAATATTATTAAAAAAAGATTATGCAGTTTTCAAGATATACAGCTAATTTGCTATAAAGATGTATCAAACGCCACTATAGAAGATGTAAAAGATAAGTATTGGTCGGATGTTGTAAATGTGATAGCTACTTCAGAGCCATCCAGTAGGGATAGTTTATTAAAATCTTCTAGGATGATTGAGAATGGTACACTGAAAATTCAATGTGGTAATGATTTTATGTGCAAAATTTTAAGAGATAAAAACATAGAGGTACTTTTGAAAACCACTATAAATGACATGTTTGGAGTTAATTCAATAGTTAAACTAGAACATAATAGGGAGCTTTTAAAAGAAGATTATTTTGTTAAAAAAGAAGTGGAAAATCAAACTATAATAAATGAAATTGTCAAAAATATCAGTACAGAAAAGAAAGATAAACCTCAAAATAGCAGTAACAATAAAGACAATTCCAATGGAAACAAATGGAATAAGGGGCAGGGTTATAAAAAATGTGAGGCTGCTGATGAAAACACTATAATGGGAAGAAATATAAACAATAGCGATAGTATAACAATAGAAGATATAAATGAAGCTTCGGGAATAGTATGTGTTTCTGGAGATGTTTTTAAGGTGAATATATTAGAAACCAAAACTGGAAGAATAATCATAACGTTTTTTATTACAGATTATGAAAGTTCAATTACAGTAAAATGTTTTCCAAAGCCTAAAGATGTAGAAAAGATTATGGAAGAAGTTAAAGTGGGGCTTTTTTGTAAGGTGCGAGGAGAAGCCAGTTATGACACTTATGCAAGAGAAGTTGTTGTAATGGTTAGAGATATAATAAAACTAAAGAAAATAGAAAGAATGGATACAGCCCAGGAAAAAAGAGTTGAACTTCATTTGCATACTCAAATGAGCGCTATGGATGGAATAAGCCCAGCATCTAAACTTGTTGAAAGAGCCGCAAAATGGGGACATAAGGCAGTAGCAATAACTGATCATGGTGTAGTCCAAGCTTTTCCAGAAGCTATGGAGGCAGCTAAAAAGAATAAAATAAAAATTATATACGGTGTTGAAGGGTATTTAGTAGATGATGGAGTTCCAATAGTTATTAATAATCATAACGAAAATTTAGATGATAGTTTTGTGGTATTTGACTTAGAAACAACAGGGCTATCTAGTGAAAATGATAGAATTACAGAAATTGGAGCAGTTAAGATCGAAAACGGGAAAATAGTAGATAGATTTAATGAATTCATAAATCCGGAAATGGACATACCTTATAAGATTACAGAGCTTACTGGAATTACAAATGATATGGTTGCTGGAGCGGAGTCTATCAAAGAAATACTACCTAAGTTTTTAGAGTTTGCAAAGGGTAGTGTGGTAGTAGCTCATAATGCTGGTTTTGATGCTTCTTTTATCAAGAAGAACTCAGAGAGACTTAATTTAAAATTTGAAAATGCAATTATGGATACAATACCACTAGCTAAATATTTACTTCCGGATCTTAAAACATTTAAGCTGAATGTAGTTGCCAAGCATTTAGGCATCACCCTTGAAAATCATCATAGAGCCATAGATGATGCTAAAGCTACGGCAGATATACTATTACATTGCTTTGGGCTGCTTAGAGAAAAAAACATCCTAGACTTAGATACTTTGAATAGTGCATTTCTAGATGATTTTAATGTGAAGAAAGCAAACACATTTCATGTTATTATCTTGGTTAAAAATCTTGTAGGACTTAAAAATTTGTATAAGCTTATTTCCTTTTCAAATTTAGATTACTTCCATAGAAGACCTAGACTTCCTAAGACCATAGTGGAAAAATATAGGGAGGGTCTTATAGTTGGATCTGCTTGTGAAGCTGGGCAAGTATATAAGGAAGTGCTTCAAGGAAAATCTGAGGAAGAACTTAAGAAGATTATAGGATTCTATGATTATTTAGAAATACAACCTCTCCTAAATAACAAATTCATGATTAAAAATGGTACTGTAAAAGATGAAAATGAATTAATGGAGATTAATAGAAAGATATGTGACATCGGAGAGAAAAACAATATGCTCGTAGTTGCTACAGGAGATGTACATTTCTTAGAACCTTCTGATGAAGTTTTCAGAAAAATACTAATGGCTGGTAAAGGCTTTTCGGATGCAGATGATCAACCCCCACTATATTTTAAAACTACTAATGAAATGTTAAAAGAGTTCTCATATTTAGGTGATAAAAAATGTAGAGAAGTTGTAATTTATAATCCGAACAAAATTGCAGATATGATAGAAGTTATAAAGCCAATACCTGATGGAACGTTTACGCCCACAATACCAGGCGCAGAAGATGATATTCGGAAAATGACCTCGAACAAAGTTCATTCTATATACGGGGAAAAATTACCAGAGATAGTTGAAAAAAGATTGGATAAGGAATTAAACTCTATTATAGGTAATGGATATGCTGTACTTTACTTAATTGCCGAAAAATTAGTAGCAAAATCTCTTGCAGACGGTTATTTAGTAGGATCGAGAGGCTCAGTTGGGTCTTCTTTTGCAGCTAACATGTCTAATATAACGGAGGTAAATGGACTTCCGCCTCATTATGTATGCCCAAATTGCAAAAGAAGTGAATTTATATTGGATGGATCTGTTGGTTCAGGCGCTGATTTACCTGATAAAGAGTGTCCGAGTTGTGGCACGTTATATGTGAAAGATGGTCATGATATTCCATTTGAAACATTTTTAGGGTTTGAAGGGGATAAAGAACCAGATATAGATTTGAATTTTTCAGGAGATAATCAAGCAGATATCCATAGGTATACAGAAGTGTTATTTGGTAAAGGCCATACTTTTAAAGCAGGAACAATAGGAACAATTGCTGACAAAACTGCTTATGGTTATGTGAAAAAATATTTGGGCCAAAAGGACATTATGGTTCCTCAAGCTGAAATAGAGAGACTAGTTCAGGGATGCACTGGAGTTAAGAGAACATCAGGTCAGCATCCAGGTGGAATAATGGTTGTTCCAAGCGATAATGAGATATATAATTTTTGCCCAGTGCAACACCCAGCTGACGATCCAAATTCTGAGATTATTACAACACATTTTGATTACCATTCCATAAGTGGCAGACTATTAAAACTTGATATCCTTGGGCATGACGACCCTACAATGCTTAAAATGCTTCAAGATCTAACAGGACTTAACCCTCTAACTATTCCACTATCAGATCCTAAGGTCATAAGCTTATTTACGTCCCCAGCGGCACTAGGGCTTACCGTTAAAGAATTGGGCTCTGAAGTTGGAAGTTACGGTGTACCAGAATTTGGTACAAAATTTGTTAAACAAATGCTTTTAGACACCCAGCCAAAATCTTTTTCAGACTTAGTTAGAATTTCTGGACTATCTCATGGTACGGATGTTTGGATTAATAATGCGCAATATTATATCAAAGAAGGATTAACAACGCTTAAAGATTGTATTTCAACAAGAGATGATATAATGGTTTATCTAATTCAGAAAAATCTTGAACCTAAGACTGCTTTTACTATCATGGAGAAAGTGCGAAAAGGTAAAGGACTTACAGAAGATGATGAGCTAGTAATGAGAGAACATGATGTTCCAGATTGGTATGTAGGATCATGTAAGAAGATAAAGTATATGTTTCCTAAAGGACATGCAGTAGCATATGTAATGATGGCGGTAAGAATAGCATATTATAAGGTTTATTATCCAAAGGAATATTATGCTACGTTCTTTACTATAAGAGCAGATGACTTTGATGCTAATTTAATTGTAAAAGGTGCCAGTGCTATAAAAGTAAAAATGGATGAACTAACAGATATGGGTAAGGATATAGGAATGAAAGAAAAAGGTCTTCTCACAGCACTGGAGTTATCTTTTGAAATGTATAAAAGAGGGATAAAGTTATTAAATGTAGACCTTTATAAGTCTGAGGCAGTTAAATTTATAATTGAAGGTGATTCAATAAGACCACCACTCAGTAGCCTTGAAGGTGTAGGAGAAAATGCTGCTAAAAGCATAGTTTTATTAAGAAATCAAGGTGAGTTTATATCTAAAGAAGATTTGAGAATTCGCTCTAAAGTTTCTAAAACAGTTATTGAAGCATTAGATAATCACGGTTGCTTAAAAGGCCTCCCTGAGACGAATCAGTTGTCGTTTTTTTAGTAAAATTGAATTAACTCTTGAAATAACAAATTTTTTATGATAAACTTATAAACAGTAGTTATCTGTGATAATTTTATTACAAGAGAGTAGGCCGGTCCTACTCTCTATTTATTGAAACGCAACTCATGGTTGCGTTTTAATTATAATATTATGATTAAGTATACTGATAGATGTGGAAAATATGAATAGAAGGAGGGTGTTAAAATGAAAAATGATACCTTGTTACAAAAACTTAGAGGATTAATTGGTCCAATAGTAGAGAAAAACGATTGTGAATTATATCATTTAGAATATGTAAAAGAAAAAGGAGAAAATTTCCTCAGAATTTATATAGATAATGCTAATGGGATATCGCTAGAAAACTGTGAAAAAGTAAGTAGAGCCACAAGTGAAATATTAGATATAGAAGACCCCATAGCCGAGGGTTACTGTTTAGAAGTATCTTCACCAGGAATTGAGAGGATTTTATATGATGACAAACATCTAGAAAAATACATAGGTCAAAATGTACTAGTGAATTTAAATAGCCTATATGAAGGTGAAAAAAAGTTTGAGGGCGATTTAATAGGATTTTCTGATGTGCAAATAGAAATTCAATATGATGGGAATAATATATCTATTCAAAAAGATAATATTTCCATTATAAGTTTGAAACCAGTGCTGTAAGGAGGAAGTTAAAATGAATCAAGATTTTATTGAAGCATTGAGAGAAATTGTAGACCAAAAGGGAATTAGCGAAGAAATGCTTTTTGAAACTATCGAAGATGCATTAGTAGCAGCATACAAGAAAAATTATGCTACTCTTTCTAATGCTAGTCAAAATGTAAAAGTGTCAATGAATAGAGAAACAGGTGAAATACATGTTTATGGTCAAAAAGTAGTTGTAGAAGAAGTACTTGAGGAAGTTAATGAAATAACACTTGAAGAAGCTAAAGAATATAGTCCTAGATACCAAATTGGGGATACTGTTGATATTGAAGTTACTCCAAGAAAATTTGGAAGAATAGCAGCACAATCAGCAAAACAAGTGGTTATTCAAAGAATTAAAGAGGCCGAAAGAAATATTATCTACAATGAATTTATAACCAAAGAATTTGACATTATTACAGGAAGTGTTATTAGAAAAGATAGAGGAAATGTATTTATAGATTTAGGTAAAATCGAAGCTGTTCTTGGCGCTACTGAGCAAATGCCAGGTGAGGAATACAATTTTAATGAAAAATTAAAATTATATATTGTTGAGGTTAAAAACACTACAAAAGGCGCTCAAGTGGGCGTATCAAGAACTCATCCAGGTCTTGTAAAACGCTTGTTTGAATTAGAGGTACCAGAGGTTTTTGGTGGAATTGTTGAAATAAAAAGTATTTCAAGAGAAGCAGGGTCAAGAACTAAAATTGCAGTGTATTCAAATGACGAAAATGTTGATGCTATGGGAGCTTGTGTTGGTCCTAAAGGTAGCAGGGTTCAAAATATAGTTAACGAACTCAGAAATGAAAAAATTGATATTATTAAGTGGAGCAAGAAATCTGAAGAGTATATATCAAATGCTTTAAGTCCTGCAAAGGTATTGAATGTTGTAGTTGAAGAAAATTCTAAATCTGCAAAAGTCATAGTGGAAGATAATCAATTATCCTTAGCTATTGGTAAAGAAGGCCAAAATGTTAGATTGGCTGCTAGACTCACAGGTTGGAAAATAGACATTAAAAGTAGAACACAAGCACAATATAACATGGAATCAGTTGAAGTTACTGAGTGCAATGTTAGTGAAAATGAAGCAACTGAACCAATTATTAAAGAGTAGGTGATAGCTTTATGAAGGTTAAAAAAATACCTCAGCGTATGTGCACCGGATGTATGGAAATGAAAGGTAAAAAAGAATTATTGCGTATAGTTCGTAGTAAAGAAGGCGAAACTTCTATAGATTTAATAGGGAAAAAGCCGGGCAGAGGCGCATATATATGTAAGAACATAGAATGCTTTGAAAAATCTTTTAAAACAAAAAGATTAGAGCGGAATTTAGGCGGAAAAATAAGTGAAGAAATTTATGTTAAACTTAGGGATGAGATAAATAATGAACAATAAATTTTTTAATTTCTTAGGATTAACAAAAAAGGCAGGCAAACTTATTGAGGGTTACAATCAATGTGAAGAAGCGCTGTCACACAGAAGAGGAACTCTTATAATTTTGTCTGCGGAAAGTGCTGTAAATACAAAAGACAAATTTAAAAGACTAGGGATTAAAAACAATATACCACTTATTGAAGGTGTTACCAGTGAAGCTTTAGGTAAGTGTTTAGGTAGAGCAGAAATTAATATTTTGTGTGTAAATGATAAAAGAATGAGTAATAAGCTACTCAGCTTATGGAATGAAGATAATGAAGTAAATAAAGAAAATGAAGAAAGCAAAGAGAATGAGTAAATTAAATTTCGGGGGTGAATGATTTGGCAAAAGTCAGAATATATGAATTAGCAAAAGAATTAGAAGTAACAAGTAAAGAATTAATTAATGTACTATTTGAGGAATTTAGTATAAAGGCCAAAAATCATATGAGTGTGATTGAGGAAGAGGATGCTGAGTTAATAAAGGAACTATATAGTGACGAGAATTCAGGACTTAAAGATGATAAGAATGAAACAGTAGAACATTACGAAAATTTAGCTAATGAAGATGCTAACAAAGTTATTATCAGAAAAAGAGGTAGAAAAGGTAGAGATGAATTAGGAAATGGTAACAATAGTGTTGAAGCGATAGATGATGAAGTTGTAGTAATTGAAGAGTCTATTACTGTTAAGGACTTAGCTGATAAGTTAAAGAGACCTTATGTAGAAGTTATAAAACAACTTATTTTTATAGGTGTTATGGCTGGAATGAACCAAGAAATTGATTTTGCTACAGCTGAAAAAGTAATAGAAAAATATGGTGCACTTGCAGTACTCAAAGATGAAGAACTAGGAAAAATCGCTGATGATGAAGATGCTGATGTTGATTTAGGTACAGATAAGAAACCAGCTGTTGTTACAGTTATGGGTCACGTTGATCATGGTAAGACATCATTACTTGATTGCATTAGAAAATCTAAGGTTACTGAAACAGAAGCAGGCGGAATTACACAACATATTGGTGCTTATACCGTTACTATTAATGGAGAAAAAATAACATTTTTAGATACACCTGGTCATGAAGCTTTCACTGCAATGAGAGCAAGAGGTGCTCAAATAACAGATATAGTTATACTTGTTGTAGCTGCAGATGATGGTATTATGCCACAAACTAAAGAAGCTATAAATCACTGTAAGGCTGCTAAAGTACCAATGATAGTAGCTATAAACAAAATAGATAGACCAGGAGCTAATATTGACAAGGTTAAACAAGAATTAGCAGATAATGGTCTTGTATCAGAAGATTGGGGTGGAGACACAATTTGTGTTCCAGTATCAGCTCATACTAAAGAAGGTTTAGATACACTACTTGAAATGATATTAATTACAGCAGAAATGTTAGAGCTTAAAGCAAGTCCTGACAGACACGCAAAAGGAACTGTAATAGAAGCAAAACTTGACAAAGGTAGAGGTCCACTTGCTACACTACTTATACAGAATGGTACATTAAGCACTGGAGATTCTATAATAGTTGGTTCAACTTATGGTAGAATCAGGGCAATGTTTGATGATAAGGGTAAAAAGATAAACACTGCAGGACCTTCTATACCAGTAGAAATACTTGGATTATCTGAAGTGCCAGCAGCTGGAGACAGATTCAATGTAGTTAAAGATGAGAAAACTGCAAGAAATATGGCCGAAACTAGAAAAGCAAAATCAAGAGAAGAACATTTTAAGGCAAGTAATAGAGTGTCAATGGAAAATTTATATAGTCAAATACAAGAAGGATCTGTTAAAGAACTTGGTGTAATTGTTAAAGCTGACGTTCAAGGGTCTGTAGAGGCTGTAAGACAATCTCTAGAAAAATTATCTACTGAAAATGTTAAAGTAAGAGTTATACATTTTGGGGTTGGAGCTATTACAGAAACAGATGTTACGCTTGCAGCTGCATCAAATGCTATAATCATAGGATTTAATGTAAGACCAGACAATAATGCTGCTTCAATTGGAGAAAAAGAAGGAGTAGAAATTAAAACCTATAGAATAATTTATGATGCTCTTGATGATATAAAAGCTGCAATGCTTGGACTTCTTGATCCTGTATATAAAGAAGTTGTTTTAGGTAGAGTTGAAATAAGACAAATATACAAAGTGTCAAGTGTAGGAACAATAGCAGGATCCTATGTACTCAGTGGTAAGATTACTAGAAATAGTAGTGTAAGAGTTCTTAGAAATGGCATAGTAATAACTGAATCAACATTAGCTTCTTTAAAGAGATTTAAAGATGATGCAAAAGAAGTTGCAGCTGGATATGAATGTGGGTTAAGTATAGAAAAATTCAATGATATAAAAGAAGGAGACGTTGTTGAAGCGTTCATAATGGAAGAAGTAAAGCCAAAATTAATGTAAGTTTAAGGAGTAGTGGGTTGTATGGTTAATTATAGAAATGGAAGAATAAATGAAGAAATTAAAAAAGAAGTAAGCAATACAATTCAAAACAAAATAAAAGATCCAAGAAAAAGTGCTATGGTAAGTGTAACAAAAGTAGATACAACAAAAGATTTAAGCTACACAAAGATTTACGTTAGTATATTTGGTAGCGAAATTTCTAAAAAAGAAACAATTGAGGCACTTAAAAGTTCAACTGGACTTATGAGAAAAGAAATAGGGGCTCATGTTAAATTAAGACATGTTCCTCAAGTCATAATAGAGGTAGATGAAACTATAGAACGTGCAATACATTTAGAAGGCATTTTTCATCAAATAAAAGAAAAAGAAAAAATTGATGGAGAAAATAGTGAAGCACATATAAGTGTAGAAGATAGCAATGAGGATTAGTGGTATTATTAGTAAAATAAAGGTGTGCAAAAAAATTGCTATATCTTTTCATACTTCTGCAGATGGGGATTCATTAGGTAGTGCACTAGCTTTACTTATTGGACTTAGAAAATTAAACAAGGAAGTATATATAATTTCTAAAGAAATTATTCCGCAAAAATTTATGTTTTTGCCTTACTCTTACGAAATTACTGGTGAATTAAGTGAACCATTAAAGGATACAGACTGCATTATAGTCTTAGATTGTGGTGATTTTAAAAGAATTAATGCAAATTTATCTATGCAAAATAGAAAATTTGCATTAATTAATATAGATCACCATGTATCTAATGATTTGTACGGAGATTTGAACTATATTGATACAGGCGCTTCTGCAGTTGCAGAGATTGTGTATGAGGCGCTTACACTTCTTAAGGTTAAAATTGACAGTGAAATCAGTGCATGTTTGTATACCTCTTTACTTACAGATACGGGTTCTTTTAGACATTCAAGTACAACAGCAGTAACTCATAGTATCGCAGGAGAGCTTATTAATACAGGTATAGATTTTAGTGATATTCATAGAAAAGTTTTTGAAAATAGAAAATTCGAGCAAATAAAGTTTTGTGGAGAAATTATTAGTAATATGACATCAGAACTTCATGGCACAGTATGTGTTATGTACATACCTAAAAATCTGATAAAAAAATATAATTTGGAATCTTCCGATACAGCAGATGTTGTAACTTTAGGTTCGTCTATAAATACAGTTGAAGTTACTATTGTTATAAGAGAAGCTGAAAATGGTGTTAAAGTAAGTTTAAGATCTAAATCAATAGTTGATGTTAGAAAAATTGCAGAAGGTTTTAACGGTGGTGGCCATATTAGAGCTGCAGGTTTTTTCACTGAAATAAATTTTCATGACATTAAAGTTAAACTTCTGGAAATTTTAGAAAAAGAGTTGATAAAATGAATGGTATAATAAATGTACATAAACCTACAGGAATTACTTCTTTTGATGTAGTACGTAAAATAAAAAAAATAAGCAATGTAAAAAAAGTAGGCCATGCTGGCACTTTAGACCCTGAAGCTAGCGGGGTTTTACTTGTTTGTATAGG
>NZ_JAENWM010000093.1 GCF_016650035.1 Clostridium sp. | reverse complement strand
TTGGAGCGCTAATATACCTGCTTTTGAAAATAAAACTTTACTCATAATTACCACCTCTCACTATGTATTTAATTATACAAAAAAAGCACCTACAGCTCAAACACTTTTTTTCTAAGTGTCCAGTCTATAGGTACCAGTTTAAAACTTGCTTTTACATTTATTTTGCTACTTTTGTTTCTTTTATTTCTTTCGCTTCTTTCAGCTCTTTTTTATCAATTACTGGGCCTTTAGCTAATGGCAGTTCATATTTATTTCTAATTTTATTTTCTATTTCTAACATAACCAAAGGATTTTCTTTAAAATAGTTTTTTGCATTTTCTCTTCCCTGTCCAAGACGTGCATCTCCATAAGCAAACCATGCACCACTTTTTTGTACAATCTCTTCTTTAACTCCTATATCTAAAACATCTCCCTCTCGAGATATTCCAAAACCGTACATAATATCAAATTCAGCTTGTTTAAATGGAGGTGCTACTTTATTTTTAACTATTTTTATTCTTGTTCTATTACCCATAAATTGATCACCTTGTTTGATGGTATCTATTCTTCTAATATCCAATCTAACAGATGCGTAAAATTTTAACGCTCTACCACCAGGAGTTACTTCTGGATTTCCGAACATTATTCCAACTTTTTCTCTTAATTGATTTATAAACACAAGAACACATTTTGATTTATTTATAGAGCCGGCAAGTTTTCGTAAAGCTTGAGACATAAGTCTTGCTTGAAGCCCTACATGAGAGTCTCCCATTTCGCCTTCAATTTCAGCTTTAGGTACCAACGCAGCCACTGAATCCACAACAATAACATCTATAGCCCCTGAACGAACTAATGCTTCTGTAATCTCTAAAGCCTGTTCACCGGTATCTGGTTGAGATACTATTAAATCATCTATATCAATTCCTAGTGCTTTAGCATAAATAGGATCTAAAGCATGTTCTACATCAATAAATGCAGCTGTTCCGCCGTCTCTCTGTGCTTCTGCAACTATATGAAGTGCAACCGTAGTTTTACCTGAAGATTCAGGTCCGAAAATCTCAATCATTCTTCCTCTAGGCACACCACCTATGCCGAGTCCTATGTCAAGTCCTAAACAACCTGTGGAAATAGCGTCTAGATTTAAAGTGCTGTTATCACCAAGTTTCATTATAGAACCTTTTCCAAATTGCTTTTCTATTTGACTCATAGCCGCATCAAGGGCTTTTAATTTATCATTATTCATAAATTTCCCGTTAGGGTTCACCATCCTTTTTTTTATCGAACGTTTGTTCTAATTAAAGTATACATCATTTATTTTGTATGGTCAACATCCATAATAAAAGTTTAAACTTGTTTTTACCTTAGAATGTTTTTATATTATCACTTTTGTTTGTATTATTAACAAATCATAATATTTTAATCACTTATCAACTCTAATAGTATCCTTATTTTTAACAAAGTAATCTATACCTGATATTATAGTTATAATTACAGCCGCAGCCATAAAAATATTAGTTAATATATTCAAAATAGGATTTATTACTGGGTTTACATAGGCTAAGTTTAGTAGAGCTGTAATTATCGCTACTATTTGTACAACAGTTTTAATTTTCCCCCACCAGCTAGCAGCAATTACTTTTCCTTCTGAAGCGGCTATTGTTCTAAGTCCTGAAACTGCAAATTCTCTAGCAATTATAATCATAGCCACCCAACTAGGTACAATCTGAAGCTCCACCAGGGAAACAAGTGCAGCTGTTACTAAAAGTTTATCGGCAAGAGGATCCATAAACTTGCCAAAATTAGTTATTTGATTTCTACTTCTAGCTATATAACCGTCTAATTTGTCGGTAAGAGATGCTACTATAAAAATAAATGTAGCTAGCTCCCTTCCATAAGGTATCCCTTGAACTGCTATAAATATTAAAAATATAGGTACTAGAAAAATCCTAAGCATTGTAAGTTTATTAGCGAGATTCATAGCACACCACTCCTATTAGATCATATTCTAAAGCTTTTGTAACTTTAACCTTAACAAACTCTCCCTTATTATAAACTTTATCAGTTTCAAAGAAAATAGTTCCATCAACTTCTGGTGCCATTTCATAATTTCTACCAAAGTAAACTTCACCATCAAACCCTTCTACTAAAACTTCATAAACTTTACCTATTTTTTCACTATTTAGTCCTTTTGATATAGTTTGCTGTAGTATCATTAGTTCTTGTTCACGTTTTACTTTTATTTCTTCTGAAATTTGATTTTCCATTTCTGCAGCTGTTGTGCCCTCTTCCATTGAATATTTAAACACTCCCAATTTGTCAAATTTAGTTTCCTTAACAAATTGTTTTAATTCTTCAAAGTTTTCATCTGTTTCCCCTGGAAATCCAACAATTAATGTAGTTCTAAGAGTTACTCCGAAAATTTTTGCTCTCATCTTATTTATGTTCTCTATTATAACATTCTTTCTTCCTTTTCTTTTCATAGCTCTAAGAATCTCATCACTTATATGTTGAATCGGTATATCTATATATTTACAAACTTTATCGTTCAAAGATATTTCTTTGATAATTTCATCCGTCATTTCTTCTGCATAGCAGTATAGTATTCTAATCCACTGGACTCCATCTATTTCAGAAATTTCCTTTATTAGTTTATGTAAGTTTTTCTCACCATATAAATCTATTCCATATCTAGTGGTATCTTGAGCAACTAAAATAATTTCCTTACAACCATGTTCAATTAAACCTTTAGCTTCTTGTATAATATTCTCCATTTTTCTGCTTCTATATTTCCCTCTAATCTTGGGTATTGCACAATATGCACAAGCATTATCGCACCCTTCAGATATCCTCACATAAGCAGAGTAATCTCCCGTAGTTAATACTCTTTGTCCTTCATTAATATTTTCATCACTATAACTGCAATATTGAACTTTAGTATTTTTTTCGCGTACCTCTTCTATACTACTTAATAACTTGTTATAATCATTAACACCCAGCATTATATCAAGCTCTGGCATAAGCTCAAGCAGTTCTTTCCCATAGCGCTGAGTAAGGCAACCTGTTGCAATTAACACCGAGCACTTATACTTTTCTTTGTATTTTGACATTTCTAAAATGGTATCTATTGATTCTTGTTTAGAAGATTCTATGAATCCACAAGTATTTACTAAAATTACATCTGCTAGTTTAGGATCATTTGTAATATCATACTTTTGGCTTAAACTGCTTATTATAATCTCACTATCAATTCTGTTTTTATCGCAACCTAAATTTATAACTCCAACTTTCAATTTTTCCACGGGTCATCCTCCTACATTTCTACATATAAATTATTGTAAATGTGATTCGCAAATTAAACAAGTGTATTTACAATATTTCTTACAGAAACTTATTGCATTAATCCTTAAATTCACTATCACTTAGTAGTACTTCTCTCGGTTTGCTTCCATTTCTACCTGAAATAATACTACGATCCTCCATTTGTTCTATAATTCTTGCTGCTCTATTATACCCTATTTTCAGCTTACGTTGCAACAACGAAGTGGAGGCTTGACCATTTTCAACTACTATTCTGATTGCTTCGTTTAATAATTCATCAATATCTGCGTCTGCATCTTTATTATTTAAATTACCTTCTATCTCATCTATTATTTCCTTTTCATAGATTACTTCTGTCTCCTGATTTTTTATAAATGCAACCACTCGTTCAACCTCTTCTTGCGATACAAAGGCTCCTTGTATTCTAATTGGTTTAGCTTCTCCAACTGGGTAAAAAAGCATATCCCCTTTACCTAATAGTTTTTCTGCACCAGCAGAGTCTAGTATTGTTCTTGAATCTATTTGACTTGAAACTGCAAAAGATATTCTTGAAGGTATATTTGCCTTTATCACACCTGTAATAACATCAACAGATGGCCTTTGCGTTGCAATTACTAAATGCATACCCGCTGCTCTTGCCATTTGTGCCAGTCTTCCAATGTATTCTTCTACGTCATTAGCACAAACCATCATTAAGTCTGCAAGCTCATCAATTATAATTACAATCCACGGCAATTTATTTTCCGCAATGCCTTTATTAACTAATTCATTATATCCTTCAATACTCCTTACATTATTGTCAGCAAAAAGTTTATATCTTCTTGACATTTCATTTACAGCCCAATTTAAAGCACCTGCAGATTTTTTTGGGTCTGTTACTACCGGTATCAATAAATGAGGTATGCCATTATACATATTTAATTCAACCACCTTAGGGTCAATTAATAATAGCTTAACCTCATCTGGTGAATATTTATATAGTAAACTTATTATTAATGAATTTATGCAAACACTCTTTCCAGAGCCTGTGGCACCCGCTACCAACAAATGGGGCATTTTTGTTAAATCTGAAACAACACAATTGCCTCCTATATCTTTTCCTAAACTAAAAGATAAATTTTTATTTGAAGATAAAAATTCATTAGATTCTATTACCTCTCTTAAGTATACTGCGCTTAACTCCTTGTTAGGAACCTCAATACCCACAGCAGCTTTACCAGGTATCGGAGCCTCAATCCTCACACCAGAAGATGCTAAATTCAGTGCAATATCATCTGCTAAATTAACAATTTTACTCACCTTAACACCAGGATTTGGTTGAAGCTCAAATCTTGTCACTGAGGGGCCTTTTGTAACTTGAATAACTTTTGCTTCAACTCCGAAACTACTGAGTGTTTCCTGTAACTTATTGGCATTATTAAGCAATTCTTTTTTATCATTTTTATTCATTTTCAATGTAATATTTTCATTTAATAAATCCGCAGTTGGATGTTCATATTTATAGTTTGTTTTTACATTTACACTATTCAACTTAATTTCTTGTTCTAATTCTTGATTAATAGATTTATCTGCGCCATTTTCTTTAGAGATGTTCACATAATCATCCTTAATATTATTGACAGTTTCTTCACTAGCAACCTCACTCAATTCGCCATCGATTTCATTTGACTTTATAAAATCGAAAATTTTAATTTTATTACTAATGTCTTTAATAAATTCATTTTTACCTTTATTTGAAATTATCGACTCTTTTTTCGTATCGTTATTATCGATACACAACTCATCACTATCGATCTTCCTTGCAGTTCTTATAACTATAAATCTTTTCTTTATACTATAAAAAGTATCAAGGAGCGATATATTTAATATTAGAATTAAACATATAAAGTAAATAGAAGTAAAAATTATATAACTGGAAACGTCACCAAATAATGTATGCATTGGTACATCTATTGAATAGCTAATAATCCCTCCATGAATTGCACTTTCAGCATTGTATATTTTATTTATCCCTAGCAAAAATTCATCTTTAACATAATACTTATTTAAAGTTAACATTTGTATAAATAACAAGGTATTAATTATAAAAAGTATTATTCCATAAAATTTTTTATTAAAATTTATCTTACCCTTCTTAACAATGTAACAAATGCCAGCAAATATTATGAAGAACGGCAAAAGATATGCCCCTACACCTAGTACTCCAAAAAGTACATGATTAATGCCCCCCCCAATAGTACCTGATATAGAATTAGAACTTGAAAATATAGTAGAAAATATACTAAATAGAATCAATATTCCCATCGTAATTAAAATGATTCCAAAAATTTCATTATCCGCGTCTACACTCTTTAAAGCTTTTGATTTGATTTTTTTTCTAGCCAAAGTATCACCTCCACTCTTAATATTTCTACAAAATTTATAAATCTCCTTTAACTTTCTATAGATTTATAGACAAAACTCAAACTAATTCTAAAAGATTGATTTTTAAATTCATACTAATCATAGCAATAATTAATAAAAATAGATATAAATAGGTTGAAACAACCTATTTATATCTATTTTTATTTTTCATCTATCATTTTATTTAATTTTGCTAGTGCTTCGCTTATTCCCCCAACTTCATCTATTAATCCATTGTCAACTGCTTGTTTTCCTATAAGTATAGTACCCATGTCATTTAAAAGTTCATCCGTTTGAGTCATTAATCTCTTTACATTTTCCTTATCAATGCGAGAAGTTCTAATAATAAATTCAGTTATTCTTTCTTGCATTTTATTAAAATACTCAAAAGTTTGTGGTACACCTATTATTAAACCATTCATTCTTATGGGATGAATTATCATAGTTGCAGACGGTGAAATAAATGAGTATTTAGCAGCTGTTGCTAGCGGTATACCTATTGAATGACCTCCTCCAACAACTAGTGACACAGTTGGCTTGCTTACACTACGAATCATCTCAGCTATTGCAAGGCCTGCTTCCACATCTCCTCCTACAGTATTTAAAACTATTAGAATACCTTTTACTTTTTCATCCCTTTCCATAGCAATTAATTGGGGAATAACATGTTCATACTTAGTTGCTTTTGTTTGAGGAGACAACATCATGTGTCCTTCTATTTGACCTATAATAGGTAAAATCTGAATTTTTTCGTCCTGAGTTGAAATATTAGTTGTTCCTAATTCTTTAATATTTTCAAGCTTTTCATTTTTCTCAAAATCTTCTTCTTTTTCAATACTTTGATTATTAATATTTCCTTTTTTCCTCTGTTCTTTGATTTTTTCACTTTTTGGCATTTACATTCCTCCTAATCCATTTATATTTTGTGCATTAAGAGAAACTATATACATTTTTTATCCTAATTTAAATTCTTTGTGCAGTGCATTAATTGATCTTTCAACATATGGTGTTTCTATAAGACACCATATAGTCATATGAGAATCGGCTGTTTGTAGCACTTCAATATTTTCTCTAGTTAATGCCTTAAGTATTCTCGCCATAACACCAGGTATACCTCTCATTTTAGAACCTATAATTGAAAGTTTACTACAATCCTTTACAAAA
This sequence comes from Clostridium sp., assembly GCF_016650035.1. GTDB lineage: Bacteria > Bacillota > Clostridia > Clostridiales > Clostridiaceae > Clostridium_AD. The sequence continues at coordinate 7,285 of NZ_JAENWM010000093.1, read as the reverse complement.
GAATAAGACATATTAAGTCCTTTCATTAAATTCTCAAATTTAACATAATCTTTTTCATCAATAGTAAATATTTTTTCTTTTGGAAACACATTTATAAGATCTATGCTAATTAGATTTTCAGCTAAAATATCGAATAGATCATCATAGCTAGGATCTGGATTTTTACATATCTTTATTTGGACTCTATTATTCATATGAGTGATACCTGTAATTATATTTTTATAAGCTTCACTTTCCAAATTGCTAATTACTGTTCCATCACAATCATTCATAGTATTCTTTATTACTAGTGGTATATTATATTTTTTAGATATTTCTACCGCTCTTGGGTGTATCACCTTAGCCCCTTGATCTGCAAATTGAAAAATTTCATCATAACTTATTTTTTTAATTAAAGTTGCGTCAGAAACTATCCTTGGATCAGCTGTCATAATACCGTCCACGTCCGTGTATATTTGAGTCTCCACTGCATTAAGTGCTGCACCTAGTCTTGCAGCAGTAACGTCACTGCCGCCTCTCCCAATAGTAGTAATATAGCCTTTCTCATCTTCACCTTGAAAGCCTGCTACCACAGGGATTTTTCCGTTTTGTAAAATATCCAATATTTTTTTTGTATCCACATTAATTATTGTTGCGTTATTATAGTTACAATCCGTTATTAAACCTGCTTGTCCTCCAGTAAGTGGTACGGCATCAATATTATTATCATTGAGTTCATTACACATTATTACAGTACTTATAATTTCACCACAACTAATTAGTAAATCTATTGCTAATGGGTTTGCTATTTTAAAATCATCATCTACTAATGATAATAATGTGTCTGTTGCATAAGGCTCATCTTTTCTCCCCATGGCAGATACTACTACCACAGGGGAATATCCTTCAGCCTTTGCATTTTGAACTTTACACACTACAAGCTTTCTCTTTTCCTTGGTTGAGACGGATGTCCCTCCAAATTTCTGCACTAATATCTTCATTTTTGTCCTCCAAAGTTAAATCATCATCTGCGATGCTGTAATATTAACGACTTCAGAAGGAGATCTAGACACCCACTGAAATTTTTTATTTATTATAGCATGCAATTCCCACTTATAGTAATGGGAGACTTTCCTTCTGAAATGTGGTTAAATACGAGATTTTTTTAAAATTTCATTATCGGCATCAATTATTATGGTTCTAGATCCTATCTTTTTAACATGTTCCCAAGATATCTCAATCGTATCACTATTATGAAAAAAACTAAATTTAGAACTGCCTTCATTAATTATTAAAAATTGTAAAACTCCATTTTCATCAATGACTACATCATTATTTCCTAAATTATTATATTTATCACCATCATTAATATTTATAATTTCATATCTTTCCATTTCACTATATAACTTTACATTGTCTTCCATATAGACATCCCCCTTAACAATTCTTTTAGAATACTATGGGATATGTTAAGAAGTTATGCATGTTTTTCATATAATTATAAATAAATTTACTTTTCAATAGAAATAATATTACCATTGAAAACATTTTGTAGCACTTCTTTTTCTTTTCCAACAAAGGCTGAATTTATAATACCATTTTTAAATGTCCTCTCCATAACATTATTAACTCTTGACATATCTATTTCGTCTATCTTTCTAAGTACATCTTTAGGAGTATTTATTTTATTCAAAAACATAACAGATTTTCCGTTGCTAAACATCCTACTACTGGTGCTTTCAAGACCTAGAATATAACTTCCCTTTAGCTGTTCCTTAGTTTTGCTAAGTCTTTCATTATCAATTCCAATTTTTGCGAATTTAGTTACCTCTTCTTGTATTGCATCTATTGCAACTTTTGACTGCATTGGATTTACCCCCGCATAAATACTTACAATCCCTGTGTTTTTAAAGGCTGAAATATAGGAGTAAATTGAATAACAAACACCTAACTCCTCACGAATCTTCTGGAATAATCTTGAAGATGCTCCTCCGCCTAATATATTGCTTAATAATATTAGTGCATAGGTATCATCATTTCCTGTTTCTACACCAGGAATCCCCAGACTTATATGAAGTTGCTCAATATCCTTTTTCCTAAAGAAATGTTGATTAAATAATTTAGGGCTAGTATATTCGGTAATATTTTTACTTTTACAATTCCAATCACCAAAATATTTTTCAAGAAGTTTTTCTATGTTTTTCATATCGAATTTACCAGCAATTGATATAACTAAATTTTCCGGTTCATAATGCGCATCCATATAATCCAGAATAGCTTTTCTACTAAATGATCCGACTGTATCACTAGTCCCTAATATAGGTAATGATATGGAATCTGTATCCCAAATTGCTTTTGTATGTAAATCTATCAAAACATCTTCTGGTGAATCTTCGCTCATGTTTATTTCTTCAACGATAACACCCTTTTCCTTTTCGATTTCATCTTCTGAAAAATTGCTATTGAAAAGCATATCTGACAAAATATCCAAGGATAATTCTAAATGTGTATCTAATGCCTTTATATAAAAGCATGTAGATTCCTTACCAGTAAAGGCATTTAATTGACCACCTACGTCTTCTACCGCTTCCGAAATCTGTTTTGCAGTTCTACGAGAAGTCCCTTTAAAAAACATATGCTCAATAAAATGTGATATACCGCTGTTTATTATATTCTCATTCCTTGAACCATTTTCTACCCATAAGCCTACGCTTACAGAATTTACATATTCAATATTTTCAACTACAACTCTTAACCCATTATTTAATTTGAATAAATTGTACATATGTCCCTCTCCTTAATGAAAATTTATATTTAATATGTGCATATTAGGCTAATATTATTTTAAAAAAAAAAATAAAAAGGCCCCTAAGCCCTTCTATTATTATTCTTTATCTTTATTTTCATTTTCACTATCTTTCATAGCGTCTCTTCTTGAAAGATTTACTCTTCCTTGATTATCTATTTCCATTACTTTTACTAATATTTCATCACCAACTGAAACAATATCCTCTACTTTGTTTACCCTAGCAAAATCAAGTTTAGAAATGTGCACTAAGCCTTCTTTATTAGGAAGTATTTCAACAAAACATCCAAAAGCAGCAATTTTTGTTACTTTTCCTAGATATATTTCGCCTACTTTAACGGATTTAGTTAGCTCTTCAATGATTTTTACAGCTCTATTTGCACTATCACCGTCGCTCGACATAATTACAATTTTTCCATCGTCATTAGTATCTATTTTAACACCAGTTTCTGCTATGATTTTCTTTATAGTTACTCCGCCTTTTCCTATTACGTCTCTAATCTTGTCAGGCGCTACATTTAGTATGTACATTCTAGGAGCATATTTTGATAATTCACTTCTTGGTGCGTCTATACATTCATTCATTTTACCTAATATATGAAGTCTAGCTTTTTTCGCATCTATAATTGCAGTTTTAATGCAATATTTAGATAACCCATGAAGCTTTGTATCAACTTGTATAGCTGTAATACCTTTCTCAGTACCGGCAACTTTAAAGTCCATATCACCAAAGAAATCTTCAATACCTTGAATATCTGTTATAACTTTTTCTTTAGATAAATCAGCATTTGTAATTAGTCCCATTGCTATACCCGCTGCTGGTCTCTTAATTGGAACACCTGCATCTAGTAGAGCTAAAATGCTTGCACTTACACTAGCTTGAGATGTTGAGCCATTAGAACTTAATACTTCTGATACCACTCGAATAGCATAAGGAAATTCGTCTATAGATGGTAAAAGTGGTTCCACTGCTTTCTCTGCAAGCGCTCCATGACCAATTTCTCTTCTTCCAGGTCCACGCATTGGCTTAGTTTCCCCTACGCTATAAGCTGGAAAATTATAATGGTGCATATATCTTTTAGTATCTTCATCACCTATTCCATCTAACATTTGAGCTTCTTTTAACGCTCCAAGTGTAGCAACTCCCATTACTTGGGTAAGTCCTCTTGTAAAAAGACCTGTTCCATGAGTTCTTGGAAGTATTCCTACTTCGCAACTTATTGGTCTAACCTGATCAAAAGCTCTTCCATCTGGTCTTCTATCTTCATTTAACATCATATTTCTAACTATTTCTTTTTGGATATTATAGAAAACTTCACCGATATCTGATTTTTTATCAGGATATTTTTCACTAAATTCATTTTTTATTTTTTCTTTTATTTCATCAACCATTGCATTTCTCACATCTTTATCCATTATGTACATTGCTGTTTTGGTCAAATCAAATGAGAATTCTCTAACTTCACTTTGGAGAGTTTCATCTATTGCTTGAAATTCAAAAGCCTTTTTTTTCTTTCCAAATTTAGCAACGGCTTCTTCTTGGAAAGATACAATCTTTTTGCATGACTCAAAAGCAAAATCAATAGCATTTATCATTACATCTTCAGGTATTTCCTTACCACTTGCTTCTATCATTGTTACGTTATCTTTTGTTGCACAAACTGTAAGAGTCATAGAACTTGCATTTCTCTCTTCTTGTGTAGGACTTAATATAAAGTTGCCCTCAACTAAACCAACAGAAACAGTTGCAACTACATCCGTAAAAGGTATACTTGAAATGCATAATGCCATTGATGCTGCATTCATAGCAAGTATCTCAGGTGAATTATCTTGTTCAACTGAAAGTACAGTACAAACAATTTGCACATCATTTTTATATCCTTTAGGAAATAACGGTCTTAGTGGTCTATCAATGCCTCTTGCTGTTAGTATCGCTCTTTCTGATGGTCTTGCTTCTCTCTTTATAAAACCCCCAGGAATTTTTCCAACGGCATAAAGTTTTTCTTCATATTCTACACTTAGTGGAAAGAAATCAATACCATCCCTTGGTTTCTCTGATGCATTTGCATTAACTAGAACTACAGTTTCACCGTAGCTCACTAGTATTGCACAGTCTGATAACATTCCAATCTTACCATACTCAACTTTAAGAACTCTACCTGCTACAGTAGTTTCAATAATATGATTCATATATTTACCTCCCTTAAGTTTAAAGTAATATAATTAACTAATATACAAATTTATTGTTCTAAAATGTATATTTTTTTACTAACATTTAAAATAATAGAGCGGCTAGGCCGCTCTAAATTATTTTCTTAGTCCAAGTTCTAGAAGAATTGCACGATATCTTTCAATATCTTGATTCTTTAAGTAACCTAACATTCCTTTTCTTTGTCCAACCATCATTAATAGACCTCTTCTTGAATGGTGATCTTTTTTATGAACTTTTAAGTGTTCATTTAACTCTAAGATTCTTGCAGTAAGTAGTGCGATTTGCACTTCTGGAGAACCCGTATCTCCTTCATGTCTTGCGTGTTTTACCATTATTTCTTGTTTTTTAGCCTTTTCCATTTGACAACACCTCCGAATATTCTTCCCCTATTCCAAGTACACCGTTGGCGATTCGATTAACTTAGCATAAGGTTCAAATCAATTATAACAAACTAATATAAAATTGTAAATTAATTTTTAAATCTTAACGTTATTTTTCTATTTTTTGTTTAAGTGCATACTCTTTATCTTTTGAAAGCTGCTGCTTTAGCTTACCAATGGTATTAAATTTAACTTCATCTCTTATTCTACTAATAAAATTAATTTTAACTACTTCACCATAAATTTGTTTATCAAAGTTCAATATATGCGTTTCTACTGAGAGTTTTCCACCTTCTACAGTGGGATTATACCCTATATTAGTAATAGCTTTATGAACATCATTGTTATAATCAACTAGAGTATAGTATACCCCACCCTTAGGAATAATGTATTTCTTATTATAATTTAAGTTTACAGTTGGAAATCCAATAGTTCTCCCAAATTGTTTGCCCTTAATTACATCCCCAATAATAGAGTGTGATCTTCCTAAAAGCTCATTTGCTTTAGTAATGTCGCCCTCAGTTATAAGATGACGTATTTTAGAGCTACTTACAATTTCATTGTTAATACTAATTGCTTCACAAACATATAGCTCATATCCAAGTATATTACTGTATGTTTTGAGCATCTCTACATCGCCTAAATTTTTATATCCAAATCTATAATTAAAACCAACAACTATGCCCTTTGCATTATAAAAATTCACCATATTTTTTATAAACTGTTCTGGTGTTGTCTTCATAAACTCTTTATTAAAATTAATCAAACCAACAATATCAATACCTATGTTTTCCAATATATTTATTTTACTATCATTATTCATTAGCAGTTTCGGACAAATATCTTTATTAATAACCGACAAAGGGTGATTTTTAAAGGTGCAAATCATACTTTTTGTATTATTATCTTTTGATAATTTTACAGTTTTATTTATAAGATGCATATGACCTAAATGAAGCCCATCAAAATTTCCTAGTGCAATATATGTTGGATATTTAAGTTTTGTTTTAAAATTATCTTCTATAACCATCATTTTAAATATTCTCCTATATAAACGATTTTATTAGCTTAACACCATCAATACTTTTATCTGCAATCCCAATAAAATCATTTTCATTATTGTAAATATTATATGTACTTTCCACTTTAAACTTACAAGTTAATGCCTTATCCTTTACTACAACACCATTTAACAAGAACTTAATAAATCTATCCTCTATAGTAATTCTAATATTATTTTCAAAAATATTTTCTACAGGCATAATATACTCATTTATATTTTCTACATTTAAATCATCAATATTTATAGAATTTTCAATTAAAAACCCGCCTATAGCAGTTCTTTGTAAATTCCACATCATACCACCACATTTTAGCATCTGTCCTATATCATAGCAAAGGCTTCTAATATAAGTACCCTTAGAACATTTCACCCTAAACTTTATATAAGGCAAATTAATATCCATAATATTTATACTATAAATTTCTATATTTCTTGCTTCTCTCTCTATTTCTATACCAGCCCTTGCCAATTCATATAGCTTTTTCCCATTAACCTTTAGAGCTGAGTACATTGGAGGAACTTGTTTTATTTCTCCAACAAACGAGTTGATTACATTTATAATTTCTTCCATGCTCGCTTTAACTTCACTTTCACAAAGAATCTTTCCTTCTCTATCATAAGTGTCTGTAATAACCCCGAGTTTTAATTCGGCTTCATAAATCTTAAAGTCTCCCATTATATAGTCAATAGCCTTTGTAGCCTTGCCTATACAAACAAGTAAAACCCCGCTAGCTTCAGGGTCTAAAGTGCCAGCATGGCCTACTTTTTTTACATTGCTTATTTTTTTTATTTTACGTACTACATCAAAAGAAGTAATTCCTGTAGGTTTATGTACATTTATTATA
>NZ_JAENWM010000128.1 GCF_016650035.1 Clostridium sp. | reverse complement strand
TGTTTTAGTAGAATATTATATTGAAGAAAAACAAACACCTTCAAATATTATTTTAGGTTTAGATTATTCTCAACATGATTTTTATGTAGATAGTGAAGGTAGAAAAGCCAACTACCCTAAATACTACAGAAAGTTAGAGAGCAAACTAAAACTGCAGCAAAAAAGGTTAAGTATGAAAATACTAAAATCTAATAACTGGATTAAACAAAAAAAGAAAATATCTAACCTTCAAAATAAAATAGCGAATCAAAGATTAGATTGGCTACATAAAAAATCCTATAGATTAGCTAACACTTTTGATGCAGTAATAGTTGAGGATATAAACCTAAGAGCAATGGCTCAAACATTAAAATCAGCTAAAAATCTTACCGATAATGGTTTTGGTATGTTCAGAAGTTTTCTAAACTACAAATTAGAAGATAAGGGAAAACAACTTATCAAAGTAGATAAATGGTATCCCTCATCTAAGACTTGTAGTAGTTGTGGAAATATAAATGAAAATCTGCAGTTAAAGGATAGAATATATATCTGTGAATATTGTGGTCTTAGTATAGATAGAGACTTCAATGCCAGTATAAATATAAAAGAGGTTGGTTCTACCTTGCTAGCTTGGTAAATTTATCTCCGCTAGGAGATACTACCCAAGAAGCTTCCACTTCTATAAGTGGAAGTGAGTTCACGCATTCTCCTTCTATTAGTCACATTTTTCAAAAGTAATGATAGGAATTTTAGCTATATCAGAAATCAAACCATGAATAAAAGCAACCGGCAAAAATATTATAATACTTAAAATCATACTTATTTCATAAAATAGACTACTTTTTTTAATAGGTTTGCCCTTTAGACGGCTACGGAGTGCACTAAATGGTATGCCATAAACGTTTCCAACCATAATCATACGAATTGCGCCTAAAATTCCTAGTGCTTTCTTTATCCCATAGACTTCAACGATACGCTGCCATGTATCACTTGTAGGCTTTCCTCTGTTATCAGCATAGGTTTGAGCAAAAAATATAGCTGAAACCTCCTCAACTGGAATATTTTGAGTATTACCTGTCAAGAGCTTCTGTATCTCTTCATTACTCATTCCCATCTCTAGAGCCATTTTTGTATGTTCAAATGAACATATTTCACAACCATTAACCTCCGTCACAGCTAACATAATTTTTTCAATAAAATCAGCAGTAATTAGCTTGTTTTTCTTATTTCTTTTCAAATATTTGATTGTTCTTAATCCCTTATATAGTGCTACATAAGCCTCTTGAATCGAATATATTTTTTTATAAAACACTTGTCCCATTTTTATAACCATTCCCTTCTCTATACTAAATATACAATATATTGTAAACCATTAGTTTCATATTTAATAGTCTATATTGTTAAAATTATACCTATGTGGGGTATCTAATACTAGATTAACATAATCAAAACTTAACGTCAACAACTATTTAAGCAACACAGCTTGTCTGTTTCACTTCCAATCTGTGTAAGGGATCAGACCCTTGTCAAAAGCTGGAACAGTTTTTGTTGCTATTTATAAAAATATTACTCTAAAATTGTATAAAAAAATAATGGATAAGCACTAAATGCCTATCCACTTTCTCTAACCCAAAGTATCCACTACATTTTACCTTCCAAAAGTCTATCTTTGCTTAACTGCCTTGGCATCTCCTTTATTAATACCCATACTAGAATACAAGAACCAATTTTGTCTAATAAGTTACTTGAGATTTTAGAAATAAAGGAAGCTACAAATATATTGTTTCCCACTTCTTTTAGCCATATAAATATTAAGTCTGTACCCGTCCCAGTTAATCCTCCATACACCCAAATGCCTATAGGTGTACCTATTAATGGACAAATCACGCTTAAAATTAGACCTGTGACTATAGCTGTAACTAAATTAAATTTGTATTTCTTAGCTATAAAACCTACTATTAATCCTACTGCAACACTTACAATAAAAAAAGGTATATCTTTTGGATTAAATATTATTCCGGTAATTATATTAGTTAATGCACCTACTGCAGCACCATACCATGGTCCAAAATACACTGCAATTAATATTGTTCCTATCGTATCTAAGTATAATGGCAATTTAAAACTACTAGTAACTATTCCAAGTACAATGTTCAATGCAATGCATACTGCGCAAAATATCATGATATATAATTTTTTATTTCTCACATTACTCATCCTAGTTTTTGCTTTTCTATATTAAATTATATATTCAACCTCTCAATAAGTCTAATTCATAATTCCAATAAATCAAGCTTTACCTATAGAGGAAAGAAATGTATAATCTTTATGTTAAATAAATATGTTACAATTTATATTAAGATGAAAAAGTCAAAATAGTAGTAATAGATATACTTGAAAATTTATTATAGGATGTGAAAAAATGCTTAGAGATAAAAAATTAATTTTACTTAGTCATTGCATATTAAATCAAAATTCTGTTGTGCTTCCGCTAGCTAGATCAAAAGGTGGATTTCTAATAGCTAAGTCCCTTTTAGATCAAGGATTAGGCATAATTCAGCTTCCCTGTCCAGAATTTAAATTTTTAGGACCTCAAAGAAAGCCTATGAATAAAAAAGAATATGATAGCCCTGAATATAGAATTTTATGTAGAAATCTCTTTACCCCTATTTTAGAAGACATAAAAAAATACCTAGCACAGGGTTATTCTCTTGTAGGTATAATAGGAGTAAATGAAAGCCCCACCTGCAGCATTACTGGTATAAGGGGTATCTTCATGGAAGAAATAATTGCTATGCTTAAGGCACAATCAATTAGCGTAAACTACTTCGACATACCCCCAGACTATTCAGGAGAGATTAATTTCACCGAATTATATGATAATCTTAAAATCAGTTTAAATATAAATTCTCTGCTTTAAATGTTTTTTCTTCAGGTGTTTTGTAATTAGTAACCATAAACTTCTAGTTTTTATTGCTTCCTCTGAGGTCGTATCAATAACTAGAAGTTATTCTTTGATATTTCTATACAGACTATAAAACTTTCTCTTTTTGAATGCTTTACATATATTATAGTATAAATTTGTCTATTTATCAAAATTACACCCTGAAATTGCATAAAAAAATAACCACCTTAATTTAATATGATGATTAATTGTTTTAGCAAAACAAATTGCTTAAGTAAACAAGTGCGTCACCGCACATGCTCCTCAACAAAACCGTACGTGACCTACTAAGGCATACGGCTCTTTGCAATATATTAAATTTTAGTTTTTTTTCATGTTCCTTTAAAGTTTAATTTATATTAGATGTTAACTACTTCAGTATTATAAGGCTTTGAATTATCTATAATATGCTTATGACAAGTGAACAATAACAGTTGGAATTCCTGTCCTTTTTCCTTAGCATAATCAGATATAAATTTTAAAGCTGCATCCATTCTTTCGTCGTCATACTGCATCATCACATCATCTAAAAATAAAGGTAACATAACGTTTTTATCAGAAATTAGTTCTGTAATGGCGAGTCTTAATGCTAGATAAGCCTGATCAACTGTTCCACCACTTAAATATCTCCATTCTCTATAATGAATACCTGATTGAATTGAAATATCATAATCCTTTGTAACAAGTATGTTCCCATATTTGCCATTAGTAAGACTATTGAATATTCCAGCTGTCTTCCTGTTAAGTTCTGGTCCAAAACTCTGGCGCATCTCGTCTGTTGCCTCTTGCATTACCTGTGATGCAATTTTTAGGCAATTAAAGTAGTTTTCCTTTTCATTTACCTCTTTGCTCTTTTCATCTATTTCTTCTTGAACCTGACTTAAGTTTTTATCCGGTGTTTTAATTTTTTTCTGTAATTCAAAAAATTGTTGATCTAGATTTTCACCAGCAAAGTCTTTTTCTTTTTGCTGCAGTTCTTCTACTTCATAGCTATCTACACCAACTTCTTCTAGTTCTTTAATTGATGGTTCAAGTTTACTTATTTCCGACATTAAATATTCCAGTGAAGGTGTATTATATCCCATCCCCTTAGCAATATTAAGTGTTTCATCTTTTTCTTTTTCCAATTGAGTAACTTGCTGCCAAAGCTTTTGTGTTAAAAGTTTAGCCTCTTCATAGCTTTGTACAATTTCGTATTCCTTCACTTTAATTGAAAATTCTTCAACTTTCTTTAAGTATTCATGCTCCGCCTCAGTTATAACTGTTCGATTTTTAGAGTCAGAAGCATACTCTAAATATTTATTTTCAAACTCTTCTACTGAAAGGCAGGATTTTTCTTTCATTTTTTCTTCAAGATTGATTCTCAAAGCATCGCAAAGTTCTTCAATTCTAGATCTATATTCTCTAGCAACAGCTTCCTCCAAATTTTCTTGTTGTAAAACTGTAATTTTAACATCTTCCTCAAGACTTGAATCCTCCGAGTATTTTTCAAGAAGGTAGTTACTTTCTTTAAGATAAGTTTCTTGCCTAACATTAAGAAGATTTAATGCCATCTCTTTCTCGTTTGTTAATCCTTGAACCTTACCTAGAGAATTTTGATAATTGTTGCTTCTTTCTGTCAAAGATTCTATCTCTTTTTCCATACCAACAATAGTATTTGCGATATCTGATATTTTACTTTCATACTCTTTAGTTTTTTCAGTAATTAACGCTTCTTCTTTATCGTTTTCTTCCCTTCGAGTTTTTAATTCCTGTTCTATGCTATTTATATCGTCATGATTAGTATCTTTTTGTGTTGTCTGATTTTGTTTATTCGACTTAACTGCACGCACACCCATAATAATTGCAATAATAACTCCAATTAAAGCCGGAGGTATAACTACCGAAAGTATTATAGAAATAATACCTATTACAATGCTAAGTGTTAGTAATGGATTTTTCTTTTTACTTTTTTGACTTCCAGTATCTTTTACCTGGGACTTAATTAATAGTTTTTCACTAGTAAAATTAATCCACTGCTCCCTTAGCTGTTTATCAGAGTTCCATCGAAGTTTTTCCCTCTCAAAATTATTGATAAGGTTCTCCTTTTCATTAACATTAATATTTTTTTCATCTTGGTACTTCTGGAACTCTTCATGAAATTTTTGTAGTTCTTTAACTAGGGCTTCTTCATTTTTTAACAGTGTTTCGGAAGCTTTGCGATCATTTTTTGCTTCTATATAAGAAGTAAGAACTGGAATAAAGTCTTCATCTATTCTTTTTAATAGCTCCTTAAGTTTTTTTTCCTTTAGGACTAGCTCAATCAGATGTTTATACTCATCTTCCCTAATAGGAATTAGATTACCTTCATTCCTAAGTTCATTATCAATTGAACCCTTGAGTTTTTGAAGGCTGCCCTTTGTTTTCTCACTTTCATCCATTAAAGAATTACAATCTTCTAAAAACCCTGTAAGACTCTCGTATGGAATATCTTCTTTTTCTAATGTTTTTTCTAATTCAGTATATTTAGTTATCTTTTCAATAAGGGAAGTAAGTTGCTTAAATTTATTTTTATCTATGTTTAATTTTAATAAGTTTCGGATATTTTTTTGCTGCTTTAGCTGTTCTTTCAAACGATGATATTTTTCCATATTTTCCTGTTGTTCACTCTCTAGCATCTGAATATCAGCTCTTTCATTTTGCAATGATTCAAGTTCATTTTTAGCCTCTATAAAAATCCCTTTTTTTCGATTTTTTGACTCCATATCTAAAGTTGCATCATTAAGACGATTCATTACCTGTTGCTGTGAAATATTTTCATCTCCTGAGAGAACTAGGTTTGATATTAGTTTTTCCGAAACTTCATCACTTTTGCCATTTGCTGAGAAGCTTCCAATCTGGCTTATAAAAACACTTCGTTCAAATCCAGCTAAATCAAGTTCAAAAAATCTTTTTCCAACTTCCTCATTCTTGCCAAGTGATACCGTTTCACCTGTACCCATTTTAATTAACTTCACTTTATCAGCACCAGGAGTAGCACCTATATCTTTCTGCAAACGATACGATATTCCACCCTGTTCAAATTCAACAGCACCATTCATCATAGAACCATCCCATGGCTGGTATTTCTTCCTTAAATTTTTATCGATATCTCTTCCTCTTTCAATTTTGCTATAAAACATCATTTTAATAAATGCCATAAGGGTTGATTTTCCATCTTCATTCTTGCCGTATACTATCTGAAATCCATCTTTTAGATCTAATTCGTAATCCTTGAACTTACCGAAACTACCAATCTGCAATTTACTAATCTTCACTATATTTTACCTCCCCGAAAAATGCCTTTACTCCGAGTCTAAGTGCTATGTTTAAATCCTCTTTTTTACTAGGAGCTGCATCATTTATCCGTTCCATCATTTTTCGCATAAAAATATTCCGAAGGGTTGTCTCTGTTGAAACCGAATCAAAATCAATTTTTATTGTTGTATGATCTTTAATTTTAATGAAATATACTTCATCAAGGGTGTTTTTGATATCCTCAATATTAATACTAACATTATCCGAAATCATTCCCTTGAGGATCACTTTGTATAGATTCTCTGAGTAATTCTCCCCATATTTTGATTTCATTTTATCTAATATAATATCTACTGCCATTTTAGAATTAATAGCTTCAGAAATATCCACATGAAGTTCAATATTCATACGCTGACACATCCTGCGATATCCTAGCTTACAAAGTCCTTTGGCTACAATTCCAAGGTAAACTCCTTTTTCATCTAGTTCATCAAATCCTCTTCCCTCTGGGCATCCAGAATAAGCGTAATATGTATCACCAGTCTTTAATACCTCAGTCTGTTTGTGAATATGTCCGAGTGCCACGTAGTCCATTCTACTCTTTGACAGTTGTATTTCCGTAATTGGATTGTAATTACTTTTTTGATTTGGAGCAACGAGTTCGCCATGAATTACACAGATATTAATTAGCTCATCCCTGGTCACAGTAAAATTCTGCAACATTGAAGTTGTTACATAGGTTCCTGTAAAAGCTGCCCCCCACAGACGAACCCCTAAATTTTCAATCTCTACACTCTCTAAAGCACTTTTAAAAATAATAACATTTTCTGGCCAAAAGTCTTTTTTTAAATATGGAGAATCTTCCGTAAGAGGATCATGATTTCCTGGAGCAATTGCCACAATGGTATCCTTTAAGCCTTCAAACCCATTTTTTATCTCGCCTAACACATTATCCTCTACATGGACATTATCAAAAAAATCTCCTGCAATTAACAATATCTGAACTTGCTCTGTTTGACATAATTTTAAAATTTTCATAAAAGTTCTTTTGATTTCAGCTCTACGAGTCACAGCTTTCCTTCCGAGTGTTGTGAGCTCTGCTCCTAGATGAATATCTCCACAATGTAATATCTTTACCTGTTTCACATCTATACCCCCATGTATAATTAGAGCTTTCACGGAAACTCCTTAGCTCCTGTGATTACTCATTTTTAGCATCATTAATTTTTGTTGATTCCCCCACTTTTTTCGCATAAAACACTTGACAAGTCTGTAAAATTTTGCGGTCCTCCTCCTAAAGACATGTTT
>NZ_JAENWM010000094.1 GCF_016650035.1 Clostridium sp. | reverse complement strand
AATAACATTGAGTCACCTGGCAAAAATGGCATAACTACAACTCCTGTTTCTATGAATATAATTAAAAAAATAATCGCGTATGTTAATATTCCATACTGTTGTATTAGTAAAGTTAAATACTCGTCAATATGCATTACTGCATTCATACAGTTCACTAAAATATCAATATATCCCCTTTCATTACTTGAAGTTTTTATATATTCTTATATATTACATAGTATATTTATAAGATTAAAAACAAATTAAAAAAGTCTTAATTTTTGCTTAATAATATAATAGCTTATTAATTTCTATTTGCTACTCACACCCACAGTTTGTTCATATATCCTGTGCTATTTTAATCCTTTTATTTTGACAACAGACAGTATTTTAACAGATTTTACCCTTCTCATTTTAATAAAACCATTGACTAATCATAAAATACAAAGTAAAATGAAATAAATCCAAAATTAAATATCATATAATCAATAAAAAAGCATTGATGGGAAGAGTAGTTATTATGAAGTAGTCAAAGCGAATCAGTGGTGGTGAGAGACTGATACGAATCAAATAATGAAGAACATCCCGGAGCTTCCAAACGAAATTTATTAAGAGTAGTATTGGACGGAGCCAAACCGTTACATATTGGACAGTATCGAATTTATATTAATTCCGTACTGATTAGAGTGAGCTTTTATAAGCTAATTTAGGTGGTACCGCGGAAGTATAGTCTTTCGTCCTAGTTTTATAGGATGAGGGCTTTTTTTTATATTTAAAATTAAGGGGGAATATTAATATGTGTACAATTATGTGTTATACAGGAATAGATATGAAACATGATAAATTTGCAGAGGCATTACAAAGAACCGAATCGAGAGGACCAGATATGACAGAGATTCTTACTTTACCATCTGGTATTTTGGGGTTTCAAAGACTTTCTATTATGGATTTAAGTTTTAGCGGAATGCAGCCATACACAAGAAATACAGATGCATCTATCTGTAACGGTGAAATTTACGGTTTCCGTGAAATTAAAAAGGAGCTAATAGAAAAAGGACATAAGTTTATTTCTGATAGTGATTGCGAAATATTGCTTCCAATGTACTATGAATATGGAGTAGATATATTTTCGAAATTAGATGCAGAATTCGCAATTATCATCTACGATGGAAAAAAGAACAGTTTCATTGCAGCACGAGATCCAATTGGAATCCGTCCTCTCTTCTATGGTTATTCCGAATCAGGTAAAATCATATTTGCAAGTGAAGCAAAAAATTTAGTTGGTCTTACGTACAGAATTATGCCATTCCCGCCAGGACATTATTATGCTGATGGTAAATTCACATGCTACTCTGATATCGCAGCAGTAGAGGGTGATTATTGTGATGATGACTTAGAGGTTATCTGCAGCAAAATTCATGATAAATTCGTAACTGCTATAGAAAAACGTATGGATGCTGATGCTCCTGTAGGTTTCCTCTTAAGCGGAGGCCTCGACAGTTCCCTCGTATGTTCAATTGCTCAAAAAATGTATCCTTCAAAACCAATTAAAACCTTTGCTATAGGTATGAAGGGCGATGCAATTGACCTCAAATATGCACAAGAAGTTGCAGATTACATTCATAGTGATCACACCACTATATATATGACAAAAGAAGAAGTGCTTGGATCACTCGATCAGGTCATTAAACTTCTTGGAACCTACGATATTACCACAATAAGAGCAAGTATGGGAATGTATTTGATTTGTAAGAAAATACACGAGATTTCTGATGTCAGAGTGCTTCTAACCGGTGAGATTTCTGATGAGTTATTTGGATATAAATATACTGATTTTGCTCCAAATGCAGAAGAATTTCAAAAGGAATCACAAAAGAGAATCAGAGAGCTTCATATGTACGATGTACTTCGTGCAGACCGTTGTATCAGCTCAAATTCTATAGAAGCGAGGGTACCATTCGGGGATTTAGATTTTGTAAAGTATGTTATGTCCATCGACCCTGAAAAGAAATTAAATAAATACAACATGGGTAAATACCTTTTGAGACGTTCGTTTGAAGGTGATTATCTACCAGGAAATATTTTATATCGTGAAAAAGCAGCCTTTAGCGATGCTGTAGGGCATTCTATGGTGGACTATTTAAAAGAATATGCAGAAGACTGCTATACAGATGAAGAATTTGAAAAACTATGTAAAAAGTATAAAAATAATTCTAAACCATTCACAAAAGAATCATTGTTATACAGAGAATACTTTGAAAAATATTATCCATTACAAGCAGAAATGATAGTAGATTTTTGGATGCCAAACAAAGAATGGGAAGGTTGTAATGTAACCGATCCTAGTGCTAGAATGTTATCAAATTATGGTGCCAGTGGTAAATAATAAAAAATATTGAAAGGGATTTCTAAGTATGGGAGTCCCTTTTAATTTGCTTCATTAGAGTGAGAAATAATAGTATTTAAATCTTTAAAATTTAAATAAAAGTGGGGGTATATATTATGAAAATTAAAGAGAAGATTGAGAAATTAAGAATATTAATGAAGGACCTCAAGGTATTAGAAAACAAACTGATAATATAAAATTAGAAAAGAACATGGTTATTACTAATGAACCTGGAATCAATAAAGAGATGCTAGCTGAAAGCGAGATACATTGGTTAAACAACTATCATAAAGATGTATACACAAAACTTGCTCCTTATTTAGATATAGAAGCGAGGGAATGGTTATAGGACGAGACTAGAGAGATTTAAATAGCATCGTCCTATGGACTAAATTAATAATAAAGTATAAAATATAAATGATACCAAAATCTATATTAGGGGGGCTTTAAAATGGGTAAAATTTTAAAGGCTAGAAAAGATTTAGAACAATCACTTACTTGGGATTTATCTGCTATTTATGCAACAGAGCAGCAGTATAATTTAGCTGTAAAAGAACTTCAAGGACTTATTATTCAGGTGGAAAAAAATTATAAAGAAAAGCTGAATACAGCAAACAATATTAATCAATGTTTGGATAAAGTGAGAGAGATAGTTAAGCTTATGACTCTTACAGGAACTTACGCAGAGCTTGCAGTTTCAGTGGATCATACTAATAATGAAAATCAGGACAGATTCATGAAATTTATGAATATAGCATCTGGCATAAACAGCAGAATAAGCTTTGTAGACAGTGAGATAATACAAGCAGATGAAAGAATTATTGAGGATGCAATAATTGAATCAAAGGAGAATAGCAATTATTTAAAGGATATAAAAAGAGGTAAGGCACATGCACTTCATCCAGAAGTTGAAAGAGTATTAGCTGCTTTATCGGGAACATTAGAGGCTCCTTTTAGCATTTATGAACGAGCTAAGCTTGTGGATATGAATTTCAATAACTTTACTGTTGACGGAGTGGAGCATCCAATTAGTTTTGGACTTTTTGAAGATGAATGGGAATATGAAAATGATACATTGATACGTAGAGCTGCGTTTGAAGCTTTCTACTCTAAATTAAGGGAATATCAGCATACTGTAGCAGCAGCTTATCAAACTCAAGTGCAAAAGGAAAAAACAATAGCAACGCTTAGAGGGTTTGATTCCGTTATAGACAGTTTGTTATTCTCTCAAAAGGTAGATAGGCAGTTATATAACAGGCAGATAGACTTAATTATGGAGAAGTTAGCACCTCACATGAGAAAGTATGCAAGGCATCTTCAGAAGATACATAAATTAGAGGAAATGACCTTTGCGGATTTGAAGATTGCTGTTGATCCAGGCTACGAGCCTAGTATAACAGTAGAGGGGTCTAAGAAATATATTGAGGGAGCCTTATCTATACTAGGAGAAGATTACCTTACTATGATTAAAAGAGCCTACGATGAAAGGTGGATTGACTTTGCACAAAATGAGGGGAAAGCTACAGGAGCCTTCTGTGCCAGTCCTTATGGGAGTCATTCGTTCATTTTAATTTCTTGGGCTGAAAAGATGGCTGAGGTCTTTGTACTAGCACATGAGCTTGGACATGCAGGACACTTCAATTTATGTAATGAAAGTCAAAATATATTTGATACAGAGGTATCAACATATTTTGTAGAAGCACCATCTACAATGAATGAAATGCTCATGGCAAATTATCTTATGAAAGATAATGATGATCCTAGATTTAAGAGATGGGTTTTATCCTCAATGATAGGAAATACCTATTATCATAACTTTGTGACTCACCTTTTAGAGGCAGCATATCAAAGAGAAGTATACAATGTAATTGATGAAGGTGGAAGCGTTCAGGCTACTAAGCTAAATGAAATAAAAAGAAGTGTACTTGAAAAGTTCTGGGGAGATGACGTGAAAATAAATGATGGAGCAGAACTTACTTGGATGAGACAGCCTCATTATTACATGGGACTTTATCCTTATACTTATAGTGCAGGACTTACTATAGCAACAGAAGTTAGTAAGAGGATTTTAAATGAAGGCAAGCCAGCTATAGATGATTGGAGAGAGGTACTTAAAGCAGGCTCAACTAAAACGCCAGTAGAACTTGCGAAAATGGCTGGAGTAGATATAACCACAGAAAAACCACTGCTTGATACTATAGAACATATTGGTAATATAATTGATGAGATAATAAAGCTTACTGAGGAAATAGAAGGCTAAGTAGATAGCTTAATTAAATATTACTATATTTAAGGAAAGGTGGCATGCTATGAAAAAATCTACAAAAAAAAAGTTGATTTTATCACCTGTTATTTTAATAGGGATCTTCATCATATTCTTTGTTGTTTGGACAAGTAATTATTATAAAGCTACAGAACAAACATTAGCTGTCTTTCAATCTGAAAATGATATAACTATTGAAAATGGAAAGTATATAACTTTCACCCCGAAAACTGCTACAGATACTGGTTTTATTTTTTATCCAGGTGGAAAAGTGGAAGAGGAGGCCTATGCATCTCTTTGCAAAAGAATTGCCAAAGAAGGTTATAAAGTAGTGATTGTTCCAATGCCATTTAAACTGGCTGTTTTAGGTAAAGATAGAGCAACTAATGTACTAGATGCTTATCCTGAAATTAAAAATTGGGCTATAGGTGGACATTCTCTTGGTGGTGTAATGGCAGCTAATTATGCATACACAAACCCTATAAGTATAAAAGCATTAATTTTATATGCATCTTATCCACAAGATAGTAATAATATGTCCAATCAAAATATTGAAGTCCTCTCTGCTTGGGGCTCAAAGGATGGCGTCGCAGATATAAATAAAATTAAAGCAGCTGAAAAATTGTTGCCTAAAGATACGGTGTTTCAGAGCATAGAGGGTGGAAATCATGGACAGTTTGGCAATTATGGATTTCAAAAAGGTGATAACATCTCAAATATAACTACAAGTAAGCAGCAGCAAATAGCAGTAAAAAGCACTATAGATATACTTGAGAAAATATCTGAATAGTTGCAACATCAACATATTTTAGTTATAAAAAGCATAGTTTATAAAGAAATCATTTTAAACTGAAAAGGATAATTATGGGTAATTTTCTTTCTAATATGTCATATAGCTTTCTTATTGCGTTTGGAGTAATGTTTGGATCTTGTACATTTGCTGGAATAGGTGCCATTTTAAATAATCATCCACCTTTAAAGACTATGTTAGATTTAGCCAGTTCTATTAAAATATGGGCTGTGGCTATTGCCTTAGGGGGAACATTTTCTTCTTTTCAAGTTATAGAAGAGGGGCTTTTTAAGGGAGAAATAAAATTAATGCTAAAGCAAATAGCATATATTTTAGCAGCACTATTGGGAGCAAATGTAGGGTTTTATACCTTGAAGCTCCTAGAAAGATGTGGCGAATTATGGACAAAGTAAAAAAAGAAGGATATTTTCTGTTTTTCGCTACAGGATTTATAATAGGTGGTATTATAGGGATTATAGCTCTCAGCTGCTTAATAAGTTATAGAATAGATGAATACCATCATTCTATTAGTGCTTTAGAAGCTCTAGTTGAAGATAAAGATGCTCGCCTTGAAAAACTGGAGGAGACCATTAATAAAAAAAGATTAATTGTGAAAAAAATAGAGGTTACTCTAGAGAATGAAGAAGATGAACTAGCAAGAATAACATTACAAAAGCATATAAAAGAAAAAGTTGATAAGATCGTTGGCAAGGAAGTAGACAAGATAGATGCTGACATGATGTGGGAGATTCTAGACAAGAGAATAATGAAAATAAAAGATAGGGAATATAGACTAAAGGTTAAAAAACTTGTTATTTCAGAAACAGTCCATATTTGGATAGAAATATGGACTGATAGTTAAAAGGGGCATACCATTGAAAGTACTACTATTTATGCTATTATATTTTCCACTCAAGTATCTTATTAAAAAAACTCTTTAGTTGCTCTGATTTAGGGAATTCGAATATTTCAGAGCTTTTACCACTCTCAATTATTTTATTATCTGATAAATATATGGCCTTTTCACAAGCATTTTAGCAAAACCCATTTCATGAGTTACAATTATAGTTTTTAGACCATCATTTTGAAGCTCACCCAACATATCTAGTACTTCCGAAGTATACTCGGGATCAAGGGCTGAGGTTGGTTCATCCAGTGGCTATTAATCTAATTGTACAACAATCTAAACTTAGGGATGCTTCAAGAAAAATAATGAATATTACTGAAGTCCAAGGCCTAGAAGGAGATATTGTAGTGCTTTAGGATATTTTTATGTTCAAGCAGAAGGAAGATTTAAAAGATGGGAAAATAGTAGGAACATTGGTTAGCACAGGTATTAGACCAAGTTTTTATGAGCGTTTTGAAGCATATGGCATAGATGTCCCTGCTTCTATATTTAACATAGAGGAGTGGTAAATATGAAGGAAACAGTAATTTTATTATGGTTTATTTGTATATTCATGATTATTACAGGCATATTATATTACTTTCTTCTATTAGATAAGAAGTACAAAAATTTTAAACACAAAAAGGTAAAGGTTAATAAAGACAGGAATTCATTAAAAATATGCAATGAGTTAATACGTAAAAGACTAAGTGGGCAACTTGCCAGTGAAAAAAAACAAAAATTGAATCAAATGATTATGAGTGCAGGGGTGACCTTAAAGCCAGAGGAATATATAATGATAAGAGTGTTTCTGGCAGTAGTAGTTGGTAGTGTGCTTTATTTTATTTCTACTAAAATACTACTACTACTACTACTACTACTACTTGTGGGGGCCATTGGTGGATATATATATCCTATGATATGGTTGAAAAAGAAAGTGAAAAAAGGATAGAAAAGTTTAATAGTTGATTACCAGATATGATTAGCACTTTAATTTAAGGTCTGGATACAGTTTTACACAAGCTATGAAAACAGTCTCTGAGGATTGTGAAGCTCCTATTAATGAGGAGATTTTAATTTTACTTAAGGAATTAAACTATGGTATTACAATGGAGGAGGCGCTTAATAATTTAAACGCAAGGATGCCTAGTGTAGAATTAGAGATTATGATACAAGCTACACTTATTCAAAGGCAGGCAGGTGGCAATTTATCTAATATTCTTGAGATTATTGTGCAAACTATAAGGGAAAGAAATAAGCTGGATAGGCAGGTTAGGACTTTAACGACCCAAGGAAGGCTTTCAGGTAAAGTTATAGGGGGTCTACCTATTGTTCTAGGGTTTATTTTATATTTGTTTGACCCTGAAAATATGACTGATTTTTTTGGCAATTTTTTGGTAAAATAGCAATATCAATTGGTGTTATATCTGCAATAATAGGGTATATAATTATCAACAAAATTACAAAAATTGAGGTGTAAAAAATGGTGATCATATCTTTTTCATTTACAATAATACTTATTGGATTATTCGCTTTTGTGAGAAGCCTTGAGAGGCATTCAAAGATGGAAAAAAGACTAAAGTTTTTTGCAGCGTTAGCGGATGAAACTATAGAAGAAAAAGAGCAACAAATGCCTGTGTGAAAAGTGAAAACTGGAAAACTAAGAAGTTATTTTAGCAAAACAGTATCTTCACAAAAGGAAGAACAGATACAAAAAAACTTCTTCAAGCAGGAAACCCCTTTGATATGACTGTAGCAGATTTTGATATGATAAATAATATTTTAAGGGTAGCGTGCCTTTATTATTTGGTGGTTATGCTATATTATTAGGAGCAAATATAGCAAAAATATTTATTTTTATGCTTGTGGGATTTTTATTACCCTTTAAAGCTTTTAATCTCTATATAAATAGTAAAACAAAAAAAAGATACAAAAAAGCTCTTAGGGAACTTCCTGATTTTCTTGACCTTCTAACTATAAGTGTTGAGGCCGGATTAGGTTTTGATATAGCCTTAAACAAATTAATAGCAAAGAGAAGTGGTGTATTAAGTTCAGAATTTTTTATATATCTGGAAGAAATGTGTCTTGGAAAGGCAAAAAAGGAAGCACTTATTGGAGTTAAGGAGAGGTTAGCTTTTGATGAGATGAAATCTTTCATAAACAGTATAATTCAGGCTGACAAATTAGGAGTAGGAATTGTACAAACGCTTAGGATAAAGGCAGAAGATGAAAGAGATAAGAGAAAACAAAGGGCGGAAGAACAAGCAATGAAGGCATCTATAAAAATACTATTTCCTTTAATGTTTTTTATTTTTCCTAGTATATTTATAATTATATTTGGACCAGTTACCGTGCAGCTTATGTCAGCATTTAGTAAAGTGAAATAA
This sequence comes from Clostridium sp., assembly GCF_016650035.1. Taxonomy (GTDB): domain Bacteria; phylum Bacillota; class Clostridia; order Clostridiales; family Clostridiaceae; genus Clostridium_AD. The sequence continues at coordinate 5,051 of NZ_JAENWM010000094.1, read as the reverse complement.
GCACTAATGATAAAATATGTCCCCTTAAAGTTAAATTCACTTTAAGGGTAATTTTATATTTATAAAAACTGTAAAATATCTATAATGTGGGGGGATAATGGTGGAAGTTATAAAGATTGAAGGAGTAAAAGAGATGCTTATATTATACAAAGTAACTTAGAAGTTTTTTTACCTCACTATCCAATATTTATAATAAATATTGAAAAGGTTCTTTATAAGTTTATAGAGGAACTTGAAGTGAGTGATAGCCTTTTATTTAGATTAACAATAGCAAGGGAAATAGATTTTACTGGGATTTCAGTTATGCTTAAGGATAAAATCACTGAAGATATTTTAATTGATAATATTATATCATTAAGCAATTTGATCCATGGTATAGATGAATATATGGTTAAAAACTGCAATCTAATAATAGATACAGAGGATAATGATTTAATTAGTGAAATTACTCAAGCTCTTATATACTTGGATATTGAGCTTGATGTTATGATGAAAAAAGAGAAAAGTGATAGAAAAACACTTAATGCATTTAGGAGACAATTTGATAAAATAAGAGTGGCAGTAGTTAATGGAGAGAAAGCTCTATACAATTTAGATGTTATTGATGAATTTTTACATGAAAAAAAGCTTTATTAAATACTTTTAATGATATTGAAAATGACTTAAAGAAAGCTAGGGATTGTAGCTTAATAATTTACGTGAGGGCTACTAAAAAGGCAGGAAAAAGTGTAATAGTAAATTCATTTTTAAATGAACAATATGCACCCACAAGTTTGGAGATACCTACACCTAATACTTGTATTTATAAAAAAAGTAAGGATGGCAATATCAGACTATTATATGGTGAAGCAGACATTCTATTTAGAAGCCCTGATGATGTGTATAAATATACATATAATGAATTTAAAAGGGCACAAAATGACAAAGAACATGGATATACATTATACGGATGCTAACAATAGCTTTACTTCCTTCACTGTTATTGATACCCCAGGTAGTAATTATTCATTAGCTAAAGATTCCTCAAGTGGAGAAAATATTCATAAAAATATTACATTCAAATGGATAGAAAAATCTGATGTAGTATTATTTTTAATAAATTATTCTAGCTATCTTTCCACCGATGAGGATGAATTATTAAAAAGTATAAAATTAGAATTTGAAAAACATAACAAGTTCTATTCTCTAGTTGTTGTAGTGAATAAGCTAGATGATATGTTTATAAGCGAGTGTGAGAATAAGTCTGTTGTGAGATTTTTAGATTATATAAGATGTAAACTTAATGATTTAGGATATAGTGAGTTTGTAGTAATGGGAACCTCAGCAAGATCATACTTTGATATAATTAAAATTTGTAGAATTGATAGTGATATAATAAAGTCTTTAGGAGAAATGGAACCAATTGGAAAACTTAAAGGTTCTCAGCTTAGAGCAAGATTAAAGACCTTAAAGGAAAATTCATCGGAAAAAATGAGATGAGTACATTAAGCTTTATAGATGATCAATTAGAAAAGCTAGAATGTTTTTATGGATTAGTTGATTATGATTTAAACACTTTAAAGGAAAAAAGTGGTGTGCCAAGTCTTATAAATTATACTACTTATATATCAATACAGAAAGCACACATGGAGGTGTATGGGCCGCTTATTAGAAGTATAGATGAAAAGTATTTAAAAGTTAAGAATAGAGGCATTTTACATAGTTTAATGGATTTGAAAAAAGATATGATTGATGAAATCCAAGAAAATGGAATTATGCTTCAAAATATCACTAATAGTTTTGAATCTATTAAACGGGATATGGAAGAAAAATTAAGTTTTGAAAGCTTTAAGTCTAACTTCATAAATATTATTCAAACATCTGAGGATAAAGAGCTTAAGCATGTATCAAATTTATGTAAAAATAAAATTGATGAATTTTTTATGAAACTAATGTTGAAGAATTCTGAGCAGTTAAGAAATCTTAAAAATAAAACTATGGATATAGATTTGTCTATAAACAATAGAAGACTTAATGAAGCAATAGATACAATAACCGAAAAATTTCTGAAGGAATTAAATATTGAATTGGTAATAAAGCATATTCAGCTGAAGGATGCAGAAAGTAAAATGAAGGGTCTCATGCAGACGTTTAGTGAGATAATTAGAAAAGAGTATAATTTGAAGGATTTCAATATTGAGGTACCCAAAATAGATCAATATTATAAAAAGATGTTACAAGTATATATACCAACAACTTATAATACAGATAGCATTGTAAAAGAAAAATTACTTAATACCATACAAATAATGAATACTGCCAGTGTTATTAACTACTAAGATCAAATCTATTAAATTGTGTAAATGATTATAAAAGTCAGATAGATGAATTCTTTAAAAGTATGAAAACTACTTATGAAAGTATTGTTTCTGATGTATTTAAAGATTTATCTGATTCAAAGGTGAATATAGAGAAACAATTAACACAATTAGATATAAATCTTCACTTTTATAATGAAATTTATAGAATTTCTAAAGATTTTATAATTGAGTGGAATATAATCAGAGATGTGAATTAAAATAATTGAACCACATTGGTAACACCATTGTAAGCAACTAACATATATTATATTGAATAAATAATATATATTAGTTATTAATTCTAGTTTTAAATTATCTTTCTTTTCAAAAATCTTTAAATAGATTACGATTCAAAAAAATTGAGAACCTAATGGCCATAATTTTGATTATATTTATAAATCAAGAGAGGCAAAATCAAAACAGTAGGAGGGACTCAAAATGTCGGAAATACAAAAAGTAGAAGTGGTAGTTAGCAAGAAATGGTATTTGAGCAAAACTATTTATGTAAACTCAATTATGTTAGTAGGAGTTATGGCACAACAAATTGCTGGGAAAGATATAATTACACCTGAATTACAAGTAGTTATTTTATCTTTAGTTAATTTGATTTTAAGGAGTATCACAAAAGAAAATATAACGTGGTAATATAAATTAAACCTAAGATTAGTGTAAAAGCTAGTCTTAGGTTTTATTTATATCATTTTATTTTATGTGGATTTTATCATTTTTTGTGACAACAATATACCTATAGTACATAAAACTATTACAAAATAAAAGATAGAATGATAATTCTTAAAGAGATCTATTAGTAATCCTGACGACGACACCCCAATAATAGCTCCTATGCCATATGCAGTAAAGACAACACCATAATTCTGACTATAATGTTTTGTTCCATACATAGCGAGAGTTGAAGTTGGAGCAATAGCTAACCATCCTCCAAGATTAAACCAAAATATTGAAAATGCTATAGTAAATAAGAGTAAACTGCCTTCATTTGCCATTAGCATTAATAATGATGCCGTAATAATTAGTCCGTAAGAAATTAACATGGCTTTTTTAGACGAAAATTTATCCGTAAGTAAGCCGAATATAGGTCTACCTATTCCATTAAAAATTGCAAATACCGTCATTAATAAAGCTACTGTTTTTGGGGATAACTTTATGAGTTCTACCCCGACATTACTTGTAATTCCAATTAACATTAGGCCGATCATTGTTCCAATTATAAAGTTGAAATACAGTCCTTTAAAATTTTGGGATTTAATCATTTTAGCAGTATTAGTATCATTTATATATTGTTTTGTGTTTGAAGTTGTTTGAAGGCTTTTATTTTCTGAATCTGTAGGATATCTAAATGGATATGAAAGTAAAGGTATTATTATCCCAAAAGATATTCCTAATATGAGGAAAGTTTTTGTTATCCCATAATTTTCTATTAAATTTCTTGCAAGTGGAGCTGTTATAAGTGGTGATAACCCAAATCCTATAAGTATAAGACCTACAACTAATCCTTTTTTTTCAGGAAACCATTTTGCTACTACCGTCATAGGAGCACCATAAGCTATACCCATTCCTGCACCAATTATAACCCCATACGTAATAGTTAAAACATACACATTTGGTGCATATGCAGATAATATCCAACCTAATGCAACAAGAACTGCACCCAGTGAAATAATTATTCTAGGGTTGTATTTGTCTAAAAATTTACCTGTTAAAAACATGAAAAGCGCGTAAAATGCTAAAGAAATCATGTAGGGAAGTCCGCTTTGAGCAGAGCCTATATTAAATAATTTCTCTATAGGGAGCCTAAAAACACTCCATGAGTATACAGTGCCTAGGCACATCATAATTATAATTCCCAAGAAAACATATATCCATCTTTGCCCTAACTTAATATCACTCTGTTTAATTGCCTTTTGCATCATTTACTCCCCCAATTTTCTTTAAATGTTTCTCTTGCATTCATATTTTCACACTTCCTTTTTATTAAAAATAAAAAAGCCAATAGCAAAAACTCCTCTATGAGAGTTATTGCTATTGGCTTACCCCTTGACTGGTCATTAACCCTTCAATGCGTCTTCCAACACTAGTTTATAATGTTATTTCAATGTCTCGGTCTGCAACTATAGCGATAATCTTTTCGCCTGTTTTGGTGCTTATATCAGAGTATGTGCTTACTATATTAACATCAAGTACAGATTTTATAGTTTCTTCTAAACTTTCTCTAGCATTCTCAAACAAAGCAATCCTTACTTTTTTTATTAGATCAATGCCATCCTTAGTTTGAGCCAAGTTTTTTTCTGATTTACTTAAAAATCCGTTAATCCTTACTATTATTAAATCTTGAAAGATAATTGTCCGAATTTTTTCTGGACCTCTACCCATGTAGTCAACCTCAAATTTACTAATTGCTTCGCTTAATTTCGCTTCAATTTGTCCTTTTGTCATTGAAAACCTCCATATATCATTAAGTCAGTCTAATAGGTTATTAATTTAAACAAACCTTTGATATGATAAGTAATTGTAGCATGCTTAACTATAATTGTAAATGATAATATATATGCATTCAGAGCTGAAGCATGATTTTTTTTAAAAGCACTAATTTAACTTAAAATTATAAATTACTATTACTATTTGTGATTCGCAGATTTTTTTATATAATATTGCTGATAAAATAAGTTTCAATTCATTTTCATAGTTCACTTT
>NZ_JAENWM010000077.1 GCF_016650035.1 Clostridium sp. | reverse complement strand
CCTGTAGTTCCTCCTGGAAGAGGTATATTAAACATCATAATTAAAAATGAAAAGGCTGCTGCTACTCCAAGCATTGGCATTTTCTGTCTTGTTATTTCGGCTTTTATCTTTAAACTTGCCCTTCTCCATATAGGCAACATAACAACTCCAAAAGTAGCACAAGTTGAAGGGCTTAAATAATTATCAGGTATATGCATAAAGTTATTCCCCCTTTTGTCTATTCAAATAATGCCTTAACATTTTTTAATTCTTCACGAATTTTAATTCCCTGTGGACAGTGCTCTTCACATTTATCTGCTGCATATTTTAATCCTTCTGTTCCAGCCTGAAACTTTTCATCTGAATAATTATATTGAATTTGGCAGAATGACCAATCATAGTAATCTACTATTTCTTTAAATACAGCTAAATCATCGTGAAATGAAAATCCTGCATATCTTATTCTTCCGTTTTTAATAGATGAATTTAAAAACTCATCTATTCCTAACTTCTTTAAATTCTCCCAACATCCTCTATTTAAAGCATGTACTAAATAAAAATCTATTTTATCTGTTTGTAGACGTTCTAATTGTTCATTTAAATACTTGTCCATATCCGCTCTAGTCTTAATCAGCCAACTTGGAAGCTTTGTAGCTAAATTAATTTTTTCTCTATAGCCATCTTTCAAAGCCCTAGCAACAAATGGTTCACTTTCTCCCCACTTGCCATTCCCGTTCCATGATAAGGATATGCAGTATCTACATAGTTTACCCCTTCATCAATTGCATGATGTATCATTTCTATTGCCTTCTCATCATCAATCTTTGTTATATCCCCCTCAATAACAGGTAATCTCATACATCCAAAACCTAAAGCTGAGACCTTTTCATTTGTCTTTCCTAATTTTCTGTATAGTATATTAACTCCTCCCTTTAAGATATCTTAATCTATCAGAATGTTTCTCTAATCCGCTTTTAAATTGTATTAATAAGGTATCCTTATCCATTTCATCACAGAAATACGCCTTTAGCCTAAAATTGCATATTTCAAAGTTCTCATATATTTATACCTCGTTTCTTATATTTATTATTTTACCATACTGCGATGGAAATCAGAATAAAAATAACAAACATGTAAATATTGATTTCTTTAAAACTGCGCTATTCTTCATAACAAATAATTGGAGTTCCCTCTTCTATATTATCAAAAATTATTTTAGCTAAGTATATTGGAGCATTTATACATCCATGGCTTCCTCTTCTCTTATATATCTCACCTCCAAAAGAATATCTCCAGCTTGCATCATGTATTCCTATATTCCCAAAAAAAGGCATCCAATAAGTTACTGGCGCTTCATAACCAGGTCCAGTTAATGTTGCCCCCTTTTGTTTATAATTAAGCATATAAGTTCCAAGGACAGTAGAACGTCCTCTATTGGGATTCCCTGTTACTACAGAACCTTGTGTTATAATCTTTCCATTTTTATAAAACCATAAATACTGTCTTGTTATATTAACTTCTACATAAGTATTGCCTATTTCATTTTCCGTCCTATATAAAGCCTTCTGAGTGTATATAGGTTCTTTTTCAAATACATTACCGGTTTTTATATTTTCTAATAAAGCTTTTTTCTCAGCCTCACGATTAATTTTCCATCCATAAAGTCCACCACTAACTTCTATTATTTTCCCCATAGAGGTTTTAAAATTTCTTGCTATTCCAACGGTATCATATTTTTCACTCAATTCTTTAACATATTTCAAAACTGCTATTTCGCTTATAACCGTTTCTAAACTTTTATCAACAGTAAGCCACTCACTTATTATATTTCCATCTAATGTTTCCCTTTCACTCCCAAATTTATAAGTGATTTTTGCTTTCACATACTCATTTAGCAAATCCTTAGTCTCAAGAGTTTTATCAGAATTTAAAGTGTACCTTGGATTTTCATAACAGTGGCTTTCATCTAAATCTAATTTTCTTACACCTTTTAATATGCTCATTTCTATATCTTCATATAATTTCTCCTTAATTATCTTATTTCCATATACTTCTTCAATGATTTTATATGAACCAAATGCATACTTAAAGATTACATTTTGAGGTTCTATAATATCTGTATTTAAACAATTTAATCTATTTATCTTATTTTCTAAATTATCTTTATTGTAAACAAATAAATCCTCAACATAATATTCTTGATTCTTTAATAATGAAATTATCCATTTAAAGGAGTTTCGCCCTGGATAAACTTTATCAATACTATTTTTTTCATTGTACTCTAGTCCTATATCTGCCCCTACTATTTCTTCTATTTCCCCATTTCTTTCTGTCAACTGCAACTTATAATCTTTAACATAACCTCTAATTATATCCTCTATATCTTCATGTGCTTTTAATGACACATCCACCCCATTTATTACTGTATTAAAAAAGGAATACTTAGAAAAGTATAATGAAATAAGTAAATATATTAGTAAAATTGAAGCTATTATAATAATAACATTTCCTGTACCCTTACTTTTAAAAAGCTTTTTTATATCAACATTCTTCATACCGATCTATACCTTTCGTCAAAAATTTAAACATAATAACTAGTTTATAATATGTTTGTATTTTTGATTTTAAAACTAAATATATAGAAAACAAGCCCAAAATCTCTTAAATATAAAGGCTGTAACCGTTCTAAACCCTTGACAGCAATAATCTTATATTATATTATTATATACTATGGAATAGTTCCAAATGGAACTATTAATTCCAAAATAATATTGTATGTAGGGGTGTTTTTATGAAGACAATAATTTACTATTTTAGTGGTACAGGTAATTCTTTAAAGGTAGCAAAGGATATTTCAGCTCAATTAAAAGATACAGAAATTATACAAATTTGTGAAGATAATATGGAAATTAACAATACAATATCAAATAAAATCGGGATTATTTTTCCTGTATACGTTTCTGGTATGCCTCTTTTAGTAAAAGAATTTATCGAAAAAATCAAGATACCTAAGGAGGCATATATTTATACTGTTGTAACCTTTGGAGCATCTGCGGGCGCCGCTATTGCTCAATTAGAAAAGCTGTTAAGTAATAAAGACCTTAAACTTTCAGCCGCATTTAAAATGAAAATGCCTGGAAATTATCAAGTAATGTATCCACCTTTTTCAGAGAAAAAACAAAAGGAATGTTTTAAGAATGAAGAAGAAAAAATCTCTGAAATTGTTAAAAGTATAAATAATAGTGAAATAGTTAAAATTAGTGGGGTAGGCGAGGCCATAATGGAGACTGTCGGTGGGATGATGTACCGTAGCTTTAAGCCTTATGAAAAAGATAAGAATTTCTGGACAGACGAAAAATGTAATAGTTGTGGTACATGTTTAAAGGTATGTCCTGCTAATAATATAAAAATGAATGATGGTAAACCAGAATGGCAACATGAATGTGAGCAATGCGTTGCGTGTATGCAGTGGTGTCCACAAAAATCAATTCAATATAAAAAAGTAACAGTAAATAGAGGCCGTTATCATCATCCAGATGTAGAAGCCAAAGAGCTATTTCATAAGTAAAAGGAAGTGTTATTATGTGTTATTCAGGCAGTTGTGCGGAAAAATTAATTTCTTTATTTAAATCTATTCAAGGGTGCTTAAAATCAATTTCACAAGAATTTGAGCTTACAATACCCGAAATGATGATAATGTTTGAGTTATATGATACTAAAACGTTGTCTCTGAATGAACTTAGTGAAAAAATAGAGTTTCCTAAAAGTTCAGTTTCAAGGATAGTAGATCAACTTGTTAATAGAGGATATGTGACTCGTAAAATACCAAAGGAAAACAGGAGAATGGTGGAATTATCAATATCTACTAAATGCTTAGAGTGCATTGATGTAGCTTGCATTAATGATAGATTTAATAATGTGCTTGTGGGTGGACTCCAACCAGAAAAGTCTGAGAGAATGATTTCAGCTTTGGATGAGCTGAGTTTAATTTTAAATGGAGATAAAAAATAAAAGTTAATTGGGAGGGTTTTATTGTGATTAAGGTGTATTTCAAAGCTATTGATTCAATTTCAAAAACACAAGAGATAAGTAGCGCTGCAAGTGAATTATTAGAAACTATCGTAAGAGAAGAAAATATAAGTCTTGAAAAATTCATACCAATTAAAGTTCATTTTGGTGAAAAGGGAAATAATACTTTTATTGGATCAGAAAATTTCTCTGGAATAATAGATTATTTAAAGAAAAAGAACATAGAGAGTGCATATATAGAGACTAATGTTCTCTACAGAGGAGAAAGAACTACAAAAGAAAAGCATTTAAACCTTGCTAAGGAACATGGTTTTACTCAGCTTCCTATAATAATAGCCGATGGAGAACATGGTGAGGATTTTGAAGAGGTTGAGATAAATAAAAAGAATTTTAATAAGTGTAAAATAGGAAAACAAATTGCTAACAAAAAACAGTTAATTGTTATAAGCCATTTTAAAGGGCATGCACTTGCTGGTTTTGGTGGTGCCATAAAGCAACTTGGAATGGGATGTGCCTCAAGAGGTGGAAAACTTGCACAACATGCAAACTCAATACCCAAGATAAGTTTTTTCAAATGCAAAGCTTGCAATGCCTGTGCAAAAATATGTCCAGAGAATGCAATAACTGTGGATAAAAAAGCAAAAATTGATAAAGATAAATGTGTTGGTTGTGCTTCATGTATGGCAATATGTCCATATGGTGCTATCTCTAATAGCTGGTTTGCTTCTATTACAAAGTCTTTTAACGAAAGACTTTCAGAGTATGCTTATGCAGCGTCAGTGAATAAAAATAATATTTACATAACTTTTGCTTTTAATATAACTAGAAACTGCGATTGTGACGGCCATAATATGAAACCAATTGTAGCGGACGTTGGAGTTTTCGCGTCCACTGATCCAGTAGCCATTGATAAAGCTTGCCTTGATGTGATTGATAAAAATAATAGCAGGACTGTATTTAAAAGAGGAAGAGCTACTCTTGATTATGCAGAAAAAATAGGCCTAGGTAGTAAAGAATATGAACTTGTTGAAGTAAAATAAGATTACCTCAGAGTTTATTCTTTGTGAGTTTGCAATTATGAATTGTATTTGGTATCATATGATTTGTAAGAACATTACAAAAGTGATTAAAAAGGTGGAGAAACAATGGATAATCAAGAGCAAGAGCAAAAGCATCAAAGGCGGACTCGATATAAAGGCACTAACCCTAGAGCTTACAAAGATAAATATAAAGAACTACAACCAGAGAAATACGCTGATACTGTGGCCAAGGTTATTCAAAAGGGCAGTACTCCTGCTGGTATGCACCGTTCAATTTGTGTTAAAGAAATATTAGAATTCTTACAAATTACCCCTGGGCAAACTGGACTCGATGTAACACTAGGTTATGGTGGTCATACTTTAGAGATGCTTAAATGTTTAAATACAAAGGGTCACATGTATTCAATTGATGTAGATTCTATAGAATTACCACGCACACAGGCTCGTTTAGAGAGTTTAGGTTATGGACCCGAAATTTTAACAATAAGGCAAATGAACTTTTCCGATATAGATAAAATTGCTCTCGAATCAGGACCATTAAATTTTGTATTAGCGGATTTGGGTGTCTCTTCAATGCAGATAGATAATCCTGAAAGAGGATTTTCATTTAAGACTGAAGGACCACTAGACTTACGACTTAATCCTAATAGAGGTCAATCTGCCGCAAATCGTTTAAAAACTATTTCGCTAGATGAATTAGAAGGTATGTTTATAGAAAACGCAGATGAGCCTAATGCTGCGGCAATCGCTCGTGCTATTACTTCCCAAATTAAAAAAGGAATAGACATATCGACAACAACGCAGCTTCAACAAATTATAAGTGAAGCTCTGAAATTTATTCCAGGAAATAATAGTAACGATGCGATAAAAAAAACCTGTCAACGATGTTTTCAAGCGCTTCGAATTGATGTCAATAGTGAATTTGAAGTGTTATATGAATTCTTGGAAAAGCTTCCTACTGTACTTGCGCAGGGTGGACGCGTTGCTATACTTTCATTTCATTCAGGAGAAGATCGTCTCGTTAAAAAATCTTTTAAGCGTTTTTTAAGTGAAGGTGTCTATCGTGAAATAGCTCCAGGTCCTATTCGCCCATCATCACAAGAATGTAATACCAACGGTCGTGCTCGTTCTGCTAAATTGCGTTGGGCTATAAAAGCATAATTTTTAATCTTCATCACTTTATTTGCCTAAATAGCTTATTATAATCAATCTTCTTGATTATAATAAGCTATCTATAAAAATAAACGAATATTTAATAATTATTACTCTACAGAATATCCACGGACAACAAAAGGCTTTCAAGAATTTCTTGAAAGCCTTTTATTGTCCCTTAAAAATGTGCAAAAAACCTACTTAATATTCACATAAATAATATTGAAGAATAAGCTTGTCCAATTGCTGACTAACAGAAATGATTTCGCTATCTAAAAGGTTATCAGCGACTGATATTAATTTTTCTAATTTTTTTCTTAATAATTCTATTTGCATACCCATAATTTCCACCCTTTTCTTAAATCACACGATTATTATTATAATACATAATAAGACCAATTGCAACATATAATGGTTAAGTTCTAAATAAATAACTATTCAAGAACTTATTTCTAAGACCTTGAATAGTTATTTATTTAATCTATATCACCATCTTATTACTCCATTTACCACATCTATCTCCAAAACAGCCTACAGTTTTCTCTCCATCTTTTATTTCGATCACCTCGCAATTATTGCCACAACCATGGCACTCAATACTTCTAGGTACAAAATTACTAGTTGCTGTTTCAAACCCTTTAAAGTTTGTTTTTCCACTCTTCGCTAGCTTTTCTTTTCCAAGTATAGCCGCCCCAATAGCTCCCATTACATCATAGTGCTCTGGAACATAAATTTCTGCTCCTAAGGCTTTTTCAAAAGCTACTTTAATTCCTTTATTAGCTGCAACCCCACCTTGAAAAAATATTTTAGGTTTAATTTGTTTTCCTTTTCCTACGTTACTAAGATAATTTCTTACTAGAGCCTCACAAAGGCCCCCTATTATGTCATGCTCTTTGTATCCAAGCTGTTGCTTATGTATCATATCTGACTCCGCAAATACTGCACATCTCCCAGCTATTCTTACAGGTGCTTTAGACCTTAATGCATAGTCCCCAAAATTTTCAATAGGTATTTCCAGTCTTTCTGCCTGTCTATCAAGAAAAGACCCAGTACCTGCTGCACATACAGTATTCATTGCAAAATCTGTAACTATACCATTTTTAAGCAAGATTATCTTTGAATCTTGACCTCCAATTTCTAATATGGTTCTTACCTCATTGTCAATTTGAAGGGCCGCAACTGCATGAGCTGTGATTTCATTTTTTACTATGTCAGCGCCTATTAAAAAAGAAGCCATATGTCTCCCACTACCTGTAGTTCCAACAGATCTTATTTCGTTATTATAGTATTTTTCGCTTAAAATTTTCAGTCCAAATTGAATTGCCAATATGGGTTTGCCTTTTGTTCTTAAATATAATTTTTCAATAACCTTTAAAGTATTATCTAGTAATACAACATTAGTACTTACCGATCCCACATCAACCCCCATATAGTACATTATTTTTTCTCCTTTCTAGCATATCTATAAATGCTTCTATTCTAGTAACATATCCCGCTTCTCCAGTCATTTCGTCTACTACCAAAGTCATTATTGGGAAATCTTTATCATTTGAAATTGCAGGCAAAATAGCTTTTGCTACAATTTCCGGCATACATCCCATTGGGAAAATTTGAATTGCACCATCAAAATTCTCTTTTTCTGCAATCAGTACCTCTCCTATACATTCTCTAGCATGACCACCAATATAATGCTCTAGATATTCTTTAGATGCCTTCCTTATACCAATGGAGTTAAGGTTTACACATTTAAGTAATGCATCCTTAACCCACCAACTAGGAGTAAGCATCCTTTTAGTGGCCACACCGTAATCCATAAGTTTGTCTTCTATATAAAGATTAGAAAAAGGTTCGATTACAGTGTAAATTTCACCGATAATTGCAATTTTTATTGGAGATTTCCCTTTATTAATAGCTATGTTATTTATTTTTTTCTTATAATCTTTTAATATATTTACCATGTGGCATGGTGACTTTGCTTTTGATGCATTAATTTTACATTCATTTAAAAGTTTCTTAAATTCTCCCTTGTTTATTTCAAAGCCTGTTAAATAATGTGCTGCAGCTTCAATTTTTTCAATTAATTCATTTACGTCATAGGCTATCTTTAGAGCTCTAATTCTTTCAACTTTACCTCTTGTACTATTATCAGTAATCTTCTTAAGGCGATTTATAAGTTCCTTTTTACCTACCTCAAAAGGACTATCGATTACAATAAAAGTTAAGTCGTGCCCTATTTTCTTTAGTGCATTAATTTGTAATTCACAGTACTCACCAAATCTACAAGGACCACAACTTCCGGGGAGAATTACAGTATCTGCTCCCATCTCTATACTCTGCAAATAATTGCCCATCATAATTTTATATGGTAGGCACATTTCTTCAGGTGAAAACTTGGAACCTAGCTCCAATGCCTTACTACTACTAAAAGGTGGAATTATGCACTCTATTCCAAGTCCATCAAATAATGCCTTAGCTGCAAGATGTGTGTTGCCTAAATGTGGAAATGTTATCTTCATTGTTTTTTTTCCTTTCAATCATATCAATAAAAGCCTCAATTCTTGTATCTAGACCGCCTTCACCAGTATGTTCATCAACTTTTAAAACTAAAAGAGGAAAATCCTCTATTTTATCTTGAATAAGCTCTAGTATCACAGAATCTATTCCGCAAGCGAAGGATGATATATATATTGCACCATCTATTCCGCTATTTTTAGCTATACTAGTTGTAAATCCATAAGAATTAGCAGCAAAAGTCCAAAAGGGCCTTTTAAAAAGAGTTTTTACTTCTTCGTTAATTTGTTCTTCCTCTACATATTCTTCTGTTATAACACCTACACCTAGCTTGTTTAATTTTTCAACTATATTCATATTAATAAAAGTATCGTAAAGATTATATGGGTGACCTACTAAGGCAATATTTTTTTTATATCCTTCATCTTTAATACCAAATTTGAACTCTCTCTGTTCTTCTAAAGCTTTACTAAATGCGACTTGTATCTTTTTCTTATCCTTTGTAATCATCCCTCCCAGTTTTTTGCACCAATTATATAACTCCTTCTCGCTAGTAGCGTAAATAGGCTCTATCATTACCTTGGGTAAATTGGGCACGCTGTATAAAATCATTTCTGGAAGCCCACAAAATTTTGGGCATATAAATTCCCGTTCGCGGACCCTCATAATCCTAGGTATAATTAATAGGTCACATTTGTCCTTTATATCTATTATATGTCCATGAAATATTTTTATCGGTAGACATGCCTCGTCCACACAATATTTAACCCCTTCATTTAAAATGTTTTTATTTGTATCTATAGATGTAATTACTTCTACATCTAGTTCAATTAAAAACCTATTTATAAAAGGGTAGTATTTATAAAATAGTAATCCTTTGGGTACACCAACTTTCATAATTCCTCCTTATTATTCTTTATGCTTTCTCTTTCTATTCTGAACTATTGTCAGTGAAAATATTCCTAAAATAGGTTAATATATGTTTTTTTGTACTAAAAAATAATTGTGTAACATATTTTATTTACAAGACTGTTAAAGGATGTGATTAAATTTGAAAAAATATATTTTGCTACTACTGTGTGCTTTTTTATCTTTAAATCTATTTGGCTGCAATTGTAAAATCAGTAAAAATATGTTCGATAAAAATAAACCAAATAATTATTATTACACCAGTTTATTAATGAGTGATTTATCTACAGAAAAGCCAACAGAAATTTATGCTCTATACATGAACTTTTATAAAGAAAAAGATTTTGACCATGAAGACTTATCTATCTTCTCTGATTTTTTTAATTCATTAAAAAATGATAGCTTTATAGAAAAACCTGCTGATTTACCTGAAAAACCATTATATAAGATATTTGTAAGCTTTAGTGAAAACAAATATATAATAAATCTCTATAATGAGAATTTCATTTCTATATATCCCTTTGATGGTGACTACAAGATGGATTATATAAACACAAGTAAAATGTATAAGGCCTATAATCTCTATGGGCTATGCAAATACCTTATACCTAACTAAGGTATTTTTTTTTATAAAATTTGCGTTATCCCCTATAAATAATCACATTTAAAGTATATAATTTTTAATATAGATAATAGTAGAGATGATAACGTTATTATCCGCAGATAACGACAAGGAGGCTACCATGAAGGTTTTACATTTCAAAGAAATTAATCAGAGAATATCAGGAAAATTATTAAATCCAATTTTTTTAAAAAACAATGGCATACCAAAAGCTATTATTGAAATTTTTTTATCCAGTCCTGACTATATGGAAAACTTAAACACTATGATAGATTTAAAGGATTTCACATGCTCGCGAACTTTACTAATTTGTGAAAATGTGATAGGTAATCTATGCAAAGATAAATTTCCAAAAGATGCACTCTGTTATTTATATAATTACACGTTAAACAAATCCTTTCCAAAGGCAGTAACCATAGCGCTTGATGCAAATCTACATCCTGCCTGTGAACTTTACCTAGCAGTTCTTAGAATTGTATGTGCAGTTCAAAAAGGTTATAACGATAATTCCTGGCAGAGTAACTACGCTATGAATTTCTTACTTCAAGCTGAAATAGAAAACCTAGAGAATAATGATGAATATATAAGATTTATTAAAGCTTTTAGGAATGATTATATCTATGAAATGATGAAACTAAATGGTGAGGTTTTTAAATATAATACCCTTGACCATATTTGTGGGGTACATTATCTATCGCTACATATTGCAAGACAACTTAAGGAAAAAGATGTTCAAATAGATTTAGGAAGAGTTTCAGGAGCTGCTGCTGGCCATGATATTGGTAAATATGGTTGCATAGGAGAAGAACTTAAAAGAGTCCCACATTTGCATTATTATTATACGGATCAATGGTTTAAAAACCATAACATAAACTACATTAGGAATATTGCAATAAACCATTCCACCTGGGATTTAGAAATTGAAAATCTTTCACTAGAATCACTAATATTAATATATTGTGACTTTAGAGTTAAAAATTATACAACTGGTGAAACCGTAGCTATGAATATATTCCCATTAGATAAATCTTTTAACGTTATCCTTGATAAATTAGAAAATGTTGATAAAAAAAAGGAAAAAAGATATAGAAGAGTATATGCTAAATTAAAAGATTTTGAAGATTATTTAATTAGTATTGGTATTAACACTTCCTTAGGCAAGAGAGAAAATATAAATATTCAAAGCTCGCCAATATTTTCTTTAATGCAAGGGAATGAGATAGTTCAAAACTTTAAATATCTTTCTATAAATCACAATATTAATTTAATGTATATGCTACGTGATGAATACTCTCTAAATAAAATATTAGAACAAGCTAGAAGTGAAAAACACTGGAAGAATTTAAGACAATATATAAGGGTATTCGAAGAATATTCTACATATTTAACTCAAAAACAAAAACTACAAACTATTAAATTTCTCTTCGATAATCTTACTCATTCTGAAGATGATATTAGGCGACACTGTGCTGAACTTATAGGACTACTCATTGCTATTTTTGATGAATATTATAATAAAGAAATTCCTAAAGACGTAAATATAGAAAACCGCTATATAACGAGTTCAAACTTGTTCCTTGAATATTTTAATTTGCTGCTTTATCCAAGTCACAAAATAATCTCAAGTCATAGAACTTGGATGGGTTATAGCACTAGAATTATGGTTAATTCCTTATTTAAAAATTGTAGAGAAAGTATGATTACTACCTACAGAAATGTTATTATTAAGTATTATGATTCTACGCGCATAACTAACACAGAAACTCAATTGTTTTTGCTTGAGACTGCAAAATATATTCCTATGGACCCATATGATGACAACTTATCCTCAATGTTTAATTATGTGATTTTAATGACAAACAAAAAAAGTAGTATTCTAAGATTATCTGCATTGCAAATTGTAAATGACCTGATAATCAAGCTTCCAAAAGATAATTATTTGAAAGAAAATCTAAAAGCAAGTTTAACAAATTACAGCAAGAGTTATTTTACTAAAAGTAAAATCCCTGCAGAAAATTTACTTAAACTTCGAATTTTCACGCTACTTAATATAAAAACATCCATTACTATTTTTCAAAACTACTGCGTGCAAGATTATGCAAAGATACCCGATATTTTTTTAAGTAATTTAAAAACAGCAACCGATTGGATAAAAAAGAAAAACCAAATAGATTTATTGCTGAATTATACTATAAATGAAGCCCCTACTACAGGTCTACATACAGCCATTCATTTTTGTAATTTACTTAAAGTAAGTGCTGTAGAGGCTGTTCGTAATAGAGCAGGCATTGCCATACATAAACTTATGCCACTTTTAACACTACCTGAAAGAAATGAAGTTGCAATAGAACTTCTACGCGCACTAGAAATAGAGGGCCACAGATTTACTGAGTATATCCCACCTTTCTTAGGTGAAATACTTCTTTGGCTACAGCCTAAGGAGTTAAATGAAATTATTGATGATTTAAAACTAAAAATAAAAATAGCTACTGAGAATGTAAAACCCTTGGTTCTTAAGACCATAGGTGTGTGTCTATCTAATTATCCAAAGTATAGAAATAGATTCAATGAAAAATCAGAAGATTATGATAACCGAATACTAAATATGCTTGGTATTCTTTTAAATGGACTTGGTGATTATAAAATAAAAGTTAAACAATCGGCCATAAGCACCTTTGGAAAAGATATTTTTGGTTCTAAACTTCTATCTTTTGAAGAAAAGAATATTATATTTAGATTAACAGCTAAAAAAATTCTTACCCTAATTACGGAGGATAAAACGGAACAATTACTTTTTCTTACGAATTCTGCTGCACTGAATCACATATATAGATTTATATCTGATTATAGTTTTTTTATAGGTGATATTAATATACCCATCCCAACAAAAACAGCTTTTTTCCCAGGCACCTTTGATCCTTTTTCTCTTAGCCATAAAAACATTTCAAAATTAATAAGAAATATGGGTTTTGAGGTTTATTTATCTGTAGATGAGTTTTCTTGGTCAAAAAAAACCTTACCAACCTTACTTCGTAAAAATTTACTTAGTATGTCCATTGCAGATGAATTAAATATTTTTATTTACCCAGAAGAGTTTCAAACAAACATTTCAAATCCACAAGATTTAAAATTATTAAAAGAAAATTTTAGTGGCTCTGAGGTTTATTTTGTTGGCGGAAGTGATGTTATATTAAATTCTAGTTGCTATAAAAATCCTGTAACAGAAAATTCTATACACAATTTTTCTCATATAATTTTTGAACGTGGAAAAAACAAACAATTAGACGAGGCTACAAAAAAAATTCTTGGTGAAATTGAATTAATAAATATGCCTGCAAGTTATGCGAACATTAGCTCCAGTCAGATAAGAAACTATATTGACAATAATCGTGATATTTCAAGTTTAATTGATCCACTAGTTCAGCAGTATATTTATGAGAATGGGTTTTATCAAAGAGAACCTCAAGAAAAATTTTCTTTAGCCTCCTCACATATAGATATTGAGTTTTCAGATGATATTACTGAAGATTTCATAAAAGAACTTTCTGAATCTTGTAATGATAAAGACCGTGTTTTTCATATATTAACTGAGCTTTCAAAAAAAATTGCTCCAAAGATTGTAATAATAAAAAACACCCAAACTAATGAAATTTTAGGTTTTTCATCAATGCACTGGATACGTTCCAATGTTCTTTATAAAGAATTAGACGATGATAGCTTATCAATGTATGTTCGTAAAAATGCCTCTGGCAGAATTATTCTTATTGATTTAATGTATATAAATAACAAGAAAAAAAATAAACTAATAGAGCAAATACTTATTACAGAAACCTTAGCTTATGCAATATCTAGGGACTATGAATATGCAATTTTCAAACCAATCCTGCAAGATATATATGCTCCATCACTAATAGATCTTTTATATTTACATGGCTTTAGAAAAGTTCTTACCTCGGGTCCTAATTTAACAGCCCTAGTTGTAGATATGAATAATCCATGTATATTAAATTTAGATATAGAAAATATTCTTAAAGAGCCTTTTAGAAGTAGTCAAAGAATAAAACAAGTTATAAACAGTACCCGAAAACGCCTACAAAAGGTACTTACTGAATTGTATCCTGGTGAACTTGTATTATCTTTCGATAGTGATGTTCTTCATCAGCAAATGGTAAAAAAGGTTTGCAAAGAAAATAATGTTCCTATTGAAATAAGGCATAATAAACAAAACGGGGATGCCATGTGTGTACCTTATGGAGATATTCTTGACAGGCACTTAGTTCCAAACACTGTTACTAAATCCCTGCATACAGAAAAATTTTTCACCCCTGATATTAAGAAATTCGATATTGCAGAATTCCCTTATTACTTAAATCTTGAGCATCAAATTAAAATGATAAAGTCCTTTAATAGACCAGTAATACTAGTAGATAATATACTACATAAAGGTTATAGAATTAGGGCTTTAGATCCACTCTTAAAAAAAGAGTCAGTAAATGTTAAAAAAATTATTTCAGGTATCCTTTCAGGACGTGGAAAAGACCTTATGGATAAACAAAACAGGGATGTTGATAGTGTTTATTTTATACCAAAGCTTAAAATTTGGTTTAATGAGAACACTCTATATCCGTTCATTGGTGGAGATGCCCTTTGGAGAGGCTTTTACCCAAAACGTAACTTGCTTCCTTCAATTAATTTAATACTCCCATATACCCATCCAGTTTTCATAAGGAAAGTCCCGCTAAAGAGTCTTTATGAATTATCGACGGTATGTATTGAAAATTCTATAGAGCTTTTAAAAGCTTTAGAAATTGAATTTCATATTTTATATACTCGTAATTTAACTTTAGCTTCTCTCGGAGAAGTCCTTACTGTTCCACGCTGTCCTGATATTGGAGTAGATATGCAGTATGATTTGAATATATCCCCGTCTCACTATCTGGAAAATGATTTAGAGCTCTTGAATAGACTAAACAAAACATTATAAAAGTAAAAAATTAACAGGAGGGGGAATTTTAAAATGTTTTACTATTTATACAAAGAAAAATTATTAATATCACGCGAACAGTATTATAATCTTAAAGAAATATCTGAAAGTGAAGCAAAAATATATAAGGGCATGATTTTTGCCTTGAGTAACCTTAGCCCAGAAATCTCACGAAGAAGTTTTTCTGTTTCTCATGAAAACTTTCTCTTTTTAAAGGAAGAAGACTTAAATTTGCTTGTTAAGCCAATAACCCCTATTGTAACTATTCCCCAGTGGCTAAAAGATGCTATTTTAAGCAATAGGGTTACATCACTTAATACAGATTTTCCTAACTGGGAGGATGTATTAATCTATAAAGAGCCTAAAAAATGGAGAATAAATGTGGTAGGCCTTGGGGATGTAGGTGGGACACTACTTACAGGTTTAAAACTTTTAGGTGTTGAAAAAATTCAAAGCTTAGGACTTTACGATAAAGATAAAAATCGAGTTGAGCGCTACAAATTCGAACTAAGTCAAATCCTTTCACCTGACATGAAGGAAAGTTCTATAGATATAATTTCCTTAAGTGAAGAGGATATCTTTGATTGTGATATGTTTGTATTTTGTGTATCAGTTGGCGTTCCCGCTGCTCTTAAAGAAGGGGAAGACGTCAGGTTACTACAATTCAAAGGTAATGCTAAAATTATTTCACATTATGCTGCTCTTGCACGTATGGAAAGCTTCAAAGGTTTATTTATCGTAGTGTCAGATCCAGTAGATTTACTTTGCAAAGCAGCCTTTACTGCGAGTAACAAAGATAGTGCTGGAAATTCGGACTATAAGGGCCTCGCTCCAGAACAAATAAGAGGATATGGCCTGGGAGTTATGAATGCTAGAGCCTGCTATTATGCCTCGCAGAAATCTTCTACAAAACATTATATGCATGAGGGTAGAGCTTTTGGGCCACATGGAGAGGGTCTTATCATAGCAGATAGTATTGTAAACTATAATGAAGTGTTATCAGATGCTTTAACCCATAGCACTAAGACTGCCAACTTAGAAGTTAGGTCAACAGGATTTAAGCCTTATATTGCTCCAGCTCTTTCATCTGGATCATTGTCAATACTTGCCACTATTAACTCACAGTGGCATTATAGTGCTACCTTTATTGGGGGTACTTTTATGGGTTGCAAGAATAGACTTCTGCCTTCTGGAACAGAGCTTGAAACATTAGACTTAAATGAAGTACTACTTTGCAAGCTAAATTCAACCTATAAACTTCTTAGTGAATTTATTTGATTTTATTTAGAGGAATATAAAAAGGGGGTTTCATGAAAGATTTATTTGTAATTATACCAAGTAAAAATATATCTATTATGCTCTCACAAATGATAAACGTGGTTACTAAAAACACAAATTATATTATAGTTAACGATTGTAACCACATTCCTAATCTTCAAAACAAGAAAATACTTTTTGCTTCTGAAATCACAAATATAGATTGCGATATTGAAATGCTACAGTTTTTCTCGAAGCTATATGAAAAAGGTGATAAATGTCTTCTCGGTTCTACTGCTGGAGTATTAACTCATAGTAATACTGAGCACGGCACAAAGCGTACAAGTCAAGATATTATATTTCTTGCAAACAACTTAGGCTGCTTTTTTATAGGACATTCTGTAGTTGAAGCTACATCTTCCCTTAGAAATTATCGCAGTTGGCAAAAAACAATGGATTTATCGGTAAAAGAAATTTGTTTAACCATGTGTTCAAAATTAGGTACGAGATTACTTGAATATAGCCCAATCACAAAAATCAATCCAAAAATTTTAGTTTTGTACTCGAGTCCACATAAAACTTCTAATACTTTAGATTTATGGCATATGGTCTCAAAGCATCTCTCCCATTGCGATATTAAAGAACTACAAATAGAAAACGGAAAAGTTTTGGACTGTAAGGGGTGTTCTTATAAAATGTGCACTCACTATGGGAATAAAAATAAATGTTTTTATGGTGGAGTCATGATTCGTGATGTCCTCCCTTCCATTGTAGAATCTGATGCAATAATATGGCTATGCCCTAATTATAATGATGCAGTAGCTGCAAACTTAACAGCTGTAATAAATAGACTTACCGTGTTATATCGAAAAATAGATTTTTACGATAAGACCATTTTTGCAGTAGTTGTGTCAGGTAATTCTGGCAGTGATTCTATTAGTAAACAATTAATTGGAGCTTTAAATATAAACAAGGGTTTTAGATTGCCTCCATATTTTTCTATAATGGCTATTGCTAATGATCCTGGAGAGATTTTTAATATTCCACAAATTCAAGAAACCACTAAGCACTTCGCAGAAAATATAAAAAAGGAAATAAAAGCCTAAAGTGCTTTTATTTCCTTTTTCATTTGAATTATAGATTTGTTCAAAATCGGATGCATAACGTAAGGTGCTATGTCGCACAATGGCTCTAAAACAAACATTCTTTCCTGCATTCTTGGATGAGGCAATATTATTTCTTCTAAATAGCTTATAATATTATCATACAATAATACATCTAAATCTATAGTTCTTGGCCCCCATCTTATAACTCTTTCCCGCTTTAATTCCCTTTCTATAGATAAAAGGAATCTAACAAGCTCTAATGGATTTAAAAGTGTTTTCACTTCAATAGCACAATTTAAAAAGTCCTCTTGTTCTAAATATCCTACTGGCTTTGTTTCATAAAGTTTTGATGTTTTTGTTATTTTAGTATGACTTGAATTATTTATATAATCTAAGGCAGCTTTAATGTTTTTTTCTTTATCCCCCATATTTCCACCTACACCAATATAAGCTGTATGCCATTTTCTATCTATCTCTACCGCTACATATTGAAGTGGTTTTCCAATAGGAGCCCAAGGTTTTTTGATTTTAACTTTTACTCTTTGAACTAAATCATATTTTAAAAGTATAAATTCAGCTAACTTTTCTGTAGCTCTCTCTATTAAATCATAGCTCTCTCTCTTGAACTCTTCCTCTACTAGGTTGCAAAGCTCACCATAATGAACTGTCTTAGTTAAGTCGTCAGTAATTCCTGCTTCCCTTAAACTAAGATAAAGCTCTACTGAAATTTTAAAGCGTTGTCCTAAGGTTTTCTCTTCCTTAAAAACACCGTGGTGGGCGTAAACTTCCAAGTCCTTTATGTATATTTTATCCATAGTATAATCCCCTTTATCTTCTACATATAGCATCTGTCATCGCGCATACTCTTTTATTCTCTTTTATATCATGTACCCTTATAAATTGACAACCCTTCATTATCCCTATAGCAGTAGTTGCAAGGGTTCCCTCTAGTCTCTCTTCTACTGGTAAATCCAGTGCAAATCCTACCATGGATTTTCTTGAAGTTCCAAGTAGTAACGGATACCCCAAGCTATTTAGCTTTTCTAGGTTTTTCATGGTTTTCAAATTATCATCATAACTTTTTGCAAACCCAATGCCTGGGTCTAATATTATATTTTCACTCTTAACTCCTGCTTTTAGTGCAATTTCAATACTTTCCTCTAAATCCTTTAATATATCTTGGATTAAATTATTGTAATTTTTATTGTTTCTATTATGCATTAAACAGCAAGGTACATTGTACTTGGCAGCAACGCTAGCCATATATGGATCTCTCTTAAAGCCCCACACATCATTAATCATAGCTGCTCCTGCGCCTAAAGCAAGTTCTGCAACTCTACTTTTATACGTATCCACGGAAATAGGAACCTTTAGCACCTTGCTTAAAGCCTCTACAATAGGTATCACCCTTTTAATTTCTTCTTCTTCACTTACGGTTTCGTGACCAGGTCTTGTGGATTCTCCACCAATATCAATGATATCTACTCCCTGCCCAACCATTTTTTTAGCTTGATTTATAGCTTCACCCATATCGTTAAATCTTCCGCCATCAGAAAAAGAATCAGGTGTAACGTTTAAAATACCCATTATGTAAGTTCTTTTTCCTATTTCATAATCTTTATTCCCTATTTTCATCAAATTCCTCCTGCGGTTTTAGTAGATAATCTTAAAATTTTTCTGTTCTTCTTTCCAATTACAATTATACGTGGCCTTACAGTAAATACAGTTCCTTGAAAGCTTATCACACTTATATAATAAATAACTTAAACCATTTAAATTCTCAGTATTATTTCTGTGTTCTCCTATAGCTTCTAAAATCTCATTTATTTCTTTAGTATCATAGTTGCACTGCAATAATATATTTTCAGCAATTTGCACAGAAGCAATGTCATGGGGAGTTCCATTTTCATACTGCTCTGCCCTACCTATGTCATGCAAGAGTGCAGTTGCATAAATCACATATTTAGGTATATTAAAAATGTTTTCTAAATTTATTATGTACATAATTCTTGCCACGTCTAAAAAGTGCCGCAAATCATGCATGCAAAATTCCCTGTGTTTTTCTAAGGCTTCTATTTCCAGCAAGTTTTTCTTAAAAACATGGTTTTCCATAATAAGATTGATTTTATAATTCATTAGTTTATTATCTATGATTATCACCTCTTTATACTAATAGTGCACTCTCGGAAACTCTTAATGCATTGCTAACTCTTGATTCATTTTTGCTCAAAAATCAACTTCACCTCAGAATTTCTTCGTGCTATATATTGTACGGATAGCTTAGATAATCCAAGCTATTCGTAGCATTATCTATTT
>NZ_JAENWM010000034.1 GCF_016650035.1 Clostridium sp. | reverse complement strand
TAAAAACACATATTGTACAATATGTGTTTTTATTGAACAATGGCTACTTTAAAAGTATGGTTTTTTCTTTTTATCTTTATAAAGATAAAAATGTGTTATAATAATAATATATTCAACATTTATTTCGTGAAAATACCCTTTACTATTAGGAATTAGTATGATAGACTGACGATACTAAAAATTAGACTGCTAGTAGGGAATGTGAAGAAAATTCAGATTAAAGTGAATTGTAAAAACAAAGGAAATAATAGATTAAAATATGTGTGGTGGAATTATTAATGAAAATGGAAGAATTAGTACAAAAAAAATTGCGTCTCGTTTTTAATGACGATAGCATTATATTCGACAAATCACGTTTCGCAGGAGGACTTACCAATTACAATTACTTTATGAATATCAAGGGAATTGAGTATGTTGTTCGCCAACCAGGCGGCATGACCAATTTAATGATCGACCGGAAAATTGAAAAGGAGAATAATCGCATAACCTCAGAATCGGGTATGAATTGTGAGTGTATTTATTTTGATGAGGTTAGCGGGATTAAAATTTCTATATGCATTAAAAACAGCAAAAACATTGCTCAAACAGATCCAAACGCTATCACAAATTTGAGAGCTGTTTCTGATTTGCTGAAAAAAACCCATTCTAGTCTGCAAAAGTTCCCTAATTACTTCGATTGGAAAATGGAACTTACTAAATACGAAAATATTATTCTAGAGCTTAAGGGCGGTTTTTTCTTTGATTATACTTTGTTAAAAAAACAATTGCTTGACTTTATGCAAAAAAATATTAAAAATATGATTTTTGTTCCATGTCATAATGATACAGTGCCCGAAAACTTTGTGGCCGATGACACTGGAAAAACTTACCTTGTAGACTGGGAATATGCTGGGATGAACGACCCAAGCTGGGATGTGGCTGCATATATTATTGAATCCAGACTAAGCGAAGAGGCAATTGAATATTTTCTTTTAGACTACTATGACCAATCACTGACAGCTGAAGAAATATTAAAAATAAAATGTTATATGATGGCGCAGGATTTGCTTTGGATGGTATGGGCCATGATTAGACATTACAGCGGTGACGATTTTCTGGATTACTGCAATGTCAGATACGAACGCTTTCAGAAGAATATTAAGGCGATCACTGTTTCATCAGATTATTCCATTGCCGATATGGTTAAGAATTAGGTAGCCATAGATGTTGCTAGAGGAAATGTGTTTTGATATTTAAACTACACCCCATTAAATGGACACAACTAAAAAAGAGTTGTGTCCATTTAATGGGGCTATTTTTTATGTCGGGAAAAGGGGAAAGAAATAGTGCAATAAAGTAACGATAGTACAAAAACCTTAAAAAACTGTTGGATATAATGCATTAAAAAATTGCACTTTATGCCATGAAAAAATGGCTTGTTAGGTTATCATTAACATAAAGTAAAATGCTTTTCTAAGCGGCATCATATTGTTAATGAAAACGTTTTTGATTAAAAAGGGGGTTTTGTTTATGAGTAAAGAGATAGGAACAGTTAGTGCAGCTGCAGTTGCTGCCAAAAACAAGTTATCATCACAATTTTTTAAAAAGGGCGTCTCCATTGCCTTATTATCAGGTCTTATGTATGGATTCTATTCAGCTTTTTTGACATTAGGTATGTCTAAGGGAGTTTGGGGTGACTGGTATGGTGTAAACACAGCTGGTTTATCTGTTTTTGCTATAACATTTTTACTAGGTGCAATTGGTAGTGCGGTAAATGATACTTGTAGTGCTGTATGGGCATTATTTTATGCAGGGTTTAGAGGTAAGCTTGGAGATTTCTTTAGATGTATTAAGACTACTCCAGGTCGTATGATGATTTTAGCAGCTCTTGTAGGAGGACCTATTTCTAGCATAGCATATATTGTTGGTCTTCAGATGGCTGGTTCAATCGTTATTCCTATTACGGCTCTTTGTCCAGCTGTTGGAGCTATTTTAGCTAGAATGTTATATAAACAAAAATTAACCAAGCGTATGGTGTTAGGTATACTTATTTGTGTTGTTGCTAGTTTGATGATTGGTAGTACAAGCATTAGTGGAGATGCACCAGAAGGTATGTTCCTAGGCATTTGTATTGCTTTTATCGCAGCAATTGGTTGGGGATTTGAAGGTTGTGTAGCTGGTTACGGTACATCTATGATTGACGCTGAGATTGGTATTGCTATTCGTCAGACAATATCAGGTCTTTCAAACTTAATTATTTTAGTTCCGATTTTCGGTATTATGGCAGGTGGTATGAAGATTTCAACTAGCCTTACTATTCAGGCATTTACAAGTGGTCCTGCGATGATTTGGTTTGTTATAAGTGGCCTTTGTGCATTCGTTTCATATATGGCCTGGTATAGAGGTAATAGTATGTGTGGCGCAGCTCTAGGTATGGCATGTAATGGTACATTCTCATTTTGGGGACCGTTTTGTTGCTGGATCATACTTGGAGTATTCGCAGGTATGGAAGGTTGGGCATTACCTCCTATCGTTTGGATTGCTGCTCTATTAATGGTATTTGGTATATTGGTAATTGCTATGAATCCAATGGATTTGTTCAAAAAAAAGGGGGTAAGTAAGTATGAAAGCGCTTAATTATGCGATTTTAAAACATTTTACAAAAGTTAAAGAAGCGTGTGCAGAGGAAGTTATTGAAGTTTTAAAAGGCGAATATGGTGATTTCAAAGCACTTAACAGGAATGATGTAATTTCTGCTTTAATGACAGCTGAAGCTAATGGACTTCTTGAAGAAACAAGGTTTGAAATGGATAAAGCAGGTGTCTTAAAAGTTTACTACCATGCAAACGAAGAAGGCGCAGCCACAATTAATAAATATATTAAAGACTAGTAATTTGGACTAGGATTTGAATTATATAAGTTCAAATAATAAATGGATATTTTTTGAGGCGGTTACAGATTTGGAAGTAGCAAAAATACTCATTAAGCTATAATTTTAGCTTAATGAGTATTTTTTTGCGCGCATATCTTCTATTCTGAGCAATCATTGTAATATAAAACAAAATGCCTGATGAATTACAAAGAACAGTGCCACAGAAAAAAGCAAAGGAGCTTCAAAGTATATGCACGGAGAAAGACCAAACTATAATTATAGGAAAAGTGTCTTAATTCCCAGCAGTTTATTTTACTAAGAGTAATTAAAATTCTATCTAGTAATAAATAAGTTGAAGTTAGTAAATTAAAGAATGTAGTTTTATAGATATATCTTTTGATTTTGAGTTTTTTACGTTTCATTTTTAGATTACTTTTTATATTTGAAACACTTTGTTAGGTAAGATTGTTAAGATAACATAACACGAACTTTGGCATGATTATTGCTAAACTAGAATATAGGTGCATTTTATATAAATAGATTATAACTGAATACCTCAAATTAGAATAATAATAAGTTAACTAATTAATAATTTATAATATGGGAGATGGTTTGATGAGTAATAAAGGTGCTTTAAATAATATTAAAGTTCTAGATTTAACAAGAGTTTTAGCTGGGCCTTATTGTACTATGATGTTAGGTGATATGGGGGCAGAAATAATTAAAATAGAAAGGCCTATTGTAGGTGATGATAGCAGAGAATTTGGACCTTTCGTAGAAGGACAAAGTGCTTATTATATGAATTTAAACAGAAATAAGAAAGGAATTACTCTTAATTTAAAAGATCCTGAAGGTAAGAAAATGTTTATAGACATGGTCAAAAATGCAGATATTGTAATAGAAAATTATAGGCCTGGGACTATGGAAAAGCTTGGTCTTGGCTATGAAGATCTTAAAAAAATAAATCCAGG
The DNA here is from genome assembly GCF_016650035.1 of Clostridium sp. GTDB lineage: Bacteria > Bacillota > Clostridia > Clostridiales > Clostridiaceae > Clostridium_AD. Next base: position 33,803 of record NZ_JAENWM010000034.1, on the reverse strand, counting down.
AATTGTATATGGGTGTGTTTCAGGGTTTGGACATTATGGTCCATATAAAAATAGAGCTGGATATGATATTATTGCTCAAGCTATGGGCGGATTAATGAGTACAACAGGGTGGCCAGATGGTGAACCAACAAGAACAGGTACAGCAATGGGCGATGTATTGGCTGGGCTTTCAATAACTATAGGTATTTTGGCAGCTCTAAATTATAAGAAAGATACAGGAATAGGACAAAAGGTAGATGTAGCATTAGTAGATTCAGTTGTATCAAGTTTAGAAATAATTAACCAGATTTACTTAGTCGAAGGCAGAATTCCACAAAAAATAGGTAATAGATATGAATCAACTTATCCATATGACTCTTTTAAATGTAAAGATGGTAGCATGGTTATAGGATGTGCTAATGATAAATTATGGGGAAGTTTGTGTACAGTTATGGGCAATCCACAACTGGCCGATAATGAAAAATACGATAAAAATATTAAACGTGTAAATAAACATGAGGAAATAAAGACAATTGTTGAACAATGGAGCAAAAAAGGAACAATTGATCAGAATGTTGAAGATCTGTTAGCGGTAGGAATTCCAGCCTCACCAATTAATACTATAGATAGAATTGTAAAAGATCCTCATATAGCTGGTGCTAGAGAAATGTTTGTTGAAGTTGAACATCCTATAGCAGGCAAAGTTAAGATAACAGGTTCACAACTTAAATTTAGTGAAACCAAGGTAGAAATTAAAATGCCATCTCCGTTATTAGGACAAGATAATGAAAAAGTATATAAAGAAATTTTTAATTTTGATGATAACAAATTAAAAGAATTAAAAGAGAAAAAAATCATTTAGGGGTGAAAAAATGAGTTGTCCAAAAAAAATTAATATTGTTGAAGTCGGTCCAAGAGATGGTTTTCAAAGTATAGAACATTGGATTTCTACAGAATTAAAGTTAGAAGTTATAGATGAACTTGTGAAGTCAAATATTAAGAAAATAGAATTCACATCATTTGTAAGTCCTAAAGCAATAGAACAGATGAAAGATGCAAAGGTAATTGCAGAAACTGTAATTAAAAAATATAAGGATATTGAATTTATTGCGTTAATACCAAATTTGTTTGGTGCAAAAGCAGCTTGGAATGCAGGAATAAAAGAGATTGCTTATGTTATTTCTGCCAGTGAATCACACAATATGGCTAATGTTAAAAGAACTATTGAACAATCGTTTGAAGAGCTTGTTACTTTAAAGAAAGAATTGCCTGATATGAAAATAAAAGTGGATATAGCTACGGCTTTTGGGTGTCCTTTTGAAGGTGATGTTACAGTAGAACAGATTAAAAAAATGATAGATAAATGTTTAGCATTAAATATAGATGATATATGTCTATGTGATACTATTGGAATTGCCAATCCTGTTCAAATGAAAAATGTACTAAGTGAATTAAATCAAACATATCCTCGACTTGAATATAGTTTGCATTTGCATGATACTAGGGGAATGGGACTTGCAAATGTTTTAGTAGCATTAGAGTGTGGTGTAACTACATTTGAAACTGCAGTAGGTGGAATTGGTGGTTGTCCATTTGCACCAGGGGCAGCAGGAAATACATCTTCTGAAGATATGGTCAATATGCTTATAAGTATGGGAATAGATACTGGAATTAATTTAGAACAGTTAGTAAAAACGGCAAAACTGATTGAAGAAAAAATCAAACCTAATTTGACAGGGCGTATTGTTCATATCGGTTCTTGCTCAGTCTGATTTTTTTAGAGGATGAGTTTACTGTGAATCATCAGTAAACAGTGCTACATTAACTTTTAGTGATGGTTTTAAAATTGAATACACCTGACTACACTTATAAAACAAGAAAAGCCATATGTTGAATTAAAATTTCATCGTGTGGCTTTTCTTGTTTTATAAAATCAAAAATATGGTGTAAGAAACAAAGGGTAAATGGTTCCTTAATCACATTATTTATTTTGGTTATATGAACTTTTTTCATGATATAATAAATTTAAAATTCCAATAAATATGTTACAATTAAATTTATATTTACATATTAATTTGAGGAAGGTGAATATTATGAATAAAATAAAAATTGGATGCCTCACTTACAAAAAACTTAATTTTCTTGTACTCAATGCAATAATTAAAATAGAAGACCCCACGGTGGAATGCATACTAATAGAAGGGTTAATGGAAGAGTTAACTGACAAAGCAAGGAAAGCAATTAAAGATGGAGTAGAAATATTTGTTGGGGGTGGAGCTAACGCCGAGATTATAAAAAATGCAGTAGATGTACCTGTAGTTACCATTAAATTAACAATATTAGATTATATTGAAGCTATGATGCTTGCAAGCAAATATGGCAATAATGTTGTTATTGTAAAATTTGAAAGTGAAAATAAAACTGAGAATAATCAATTGATTAATGCATTACAAAACATTGGAGAAGGATTTAAAGTTAATTTTAGCTATATTTATTTTGAAACGCCAGAAGAGCTTAAAATAAAGCTACAAAAATTAAGTACAGGTAGTGTAGTAATAGGTGCTAGCTTATCAAATGAAATTTCAAGAGAACTTGGGATTCCAAGTGTTTTAATATACCCTGGTGAGGAAGGGATAATAAATTCTATAAAATATGCTAAAGAATTTATTATAGCTTTAAGAATAGAAAGAGAAAAATCAAAGTTTATTGAAGCAATTCTTGAATTTACGCCCAGTGGAATAATTGCAACAGATAAAAATGGTAATATAATTACATTTAATCCAGCAGCAGAAAAAATATTTGGAGTTAATCAAATCAAAGCTATGGGTCATCATATTTCCAAAGTTATGCCTCAATGTCATCTGAACAAGGTTCTTAAAACGGCTGAACCTGAATTAGGAGTTATTCAGCAGGTTAATCATAATGAAATCGTTACAAATAGAGTCCCTATTGAAATCGATGGTGAAATAATAGGTGCGGTAGCAATAGTACATGCTGTATCTGAGATACAGCAGACTGAACAAAAAATCAGATTGTTAAATATGAAAAGGGGATTTACATCAAAATCTAAATTTACAAATATCATAGGAACATCAAAAACATTAATAGAAGAAATAAAAAAAGCTAAAATTTATTCTAAAGCATCATCTAACGTATTGATATATGGAGAAACTGGAGTTGGTAAAGAAATATTTGCACAAAGCATTCATAATTATAGCCTTAGGCAGAATGAACCATTTGTAGCTATAAACTGTGCTGCTTTACCAGAAAATTTACTTGAAAGTGAACTTTTTGGATATGATGAAGGCGCATTTACTGGAAGTAAAAAAGGTGGAAAAACCGGACTTTTTGAAATAGCTCATGGTGGTACTATGCTATTAGATGAAATAGGTGAATTACCCATTTCACTTCAGAGTCGATTGCTTCGAGTTTTACAGGAACAAGAGATAATGAGAGTTGGAGGGGATAGAATAATACCTATAGATGTGCGAATAATTGCTGCCACAGGAAGAGATTTAGAAGGTAAAAACCCAGGTGACTTTAGGAGTGATTTATTATATCGGTTAAATGTTTTACAGATAAATATTCCACCTCTACGGAATCGTGATGATGATGTAATAAGACTTTTTTTATTTTTTCTAGAAAAACATTTTAATATTAGCCAATATAAAGCTGAAATTCCAATAGAGTCCCTAGAAATTTTAAAACTATATTCATGGCCAGGAAACGTACGTGAATTACAGAATGTAGTTGAAAGATTTGCACTGTTTTTTAAAGAGGCAGTACGTTTTAATGAAGAGGTAATAAGAAAAATAATAGTTAGGTCTATACAAAAGGACAGATTTTTTAATGATATATTAAAACAAAATGGTATGGAAACTGGTCAAATATTAAGTTCAGATAAAATACCTAAAAAATTAATATGCACCTTGGAACAAATATTTCCTAATCAGAAGGAAGAGATAGCCAAAAGATTAGGAGTAAGTAGGACAACTTTATGGCGTCTTATATCTAAAGATTAATCTGTTTCATATTTATATAAAATACACACATTGAAACGAATCTTGAAATAAGAAGTAAATAAAACAACGCAATTCCATTGGCACGTATATTGCTTATATAATTAATAAGCACCTAAAAAAGAGATATTCAGTTTGTAAACCTAGTTACTAAATTTAAGGGGGATTATTATGAAAAAAGCACGTATTTTTGGAATTTTATTATCTGTAGTAATGACAACTTCAGTTTTATTTGGTTGTGGAAAAACAACTTCGACATCTGCACCAGCTGTAAACGATGGCAAAAAGATAGTATTAAAACTTGGACATACAGGAAATCCTGACCACCCATATCAAGAAGCATCATTAAAATTTGCTGAAATTGTTTCAGAGAAAACAAATGGTCAGATAGAAGTAAAGGTTTTCCCATCAGATCAATTAGGAAAACAAAATGAACTAGTGGAGGGTGCACAATTAGGAACTGTTGATATGGTTTTAACATCAGATACATTATTGTCTACCTTTGTACCTGAAATTGGTATATTAAATTTACCATTTTTATTTGAAGACAGTGAACACGTACAAAATGTACTAAATGGAACAGTCGGTGATAAGATAGAAACTAAATTAGAGGCGAAAAATTTAATAGCTATTGGTTGGTGGGAGAATGGTTTTAGAGATATAACAAATAGTAAAAGACCAATTGTAGTACCAGCTGACTTAAAAGGCCTAAAGATTAGGACACCTAGTGGAGCAGTTTTTCTTGATACATTTAATATGTTAGGTGCTAGTGCAACACCAATGTCTTTTGGAGAATTATATTCCGCATTACAGTTAGGAGCTGTTGATGGTCAAGAAAATCCAACTACTCATATTGTAACTCAAAAATTTTATGAAGTGCAGAAATATCTTTCAATAACACATCATATCCATGTTGCTGAACCTTTACTTATGAGTAAGGCTGTTTATAATAAATTAACTCCAGATCAGCAAAAAATACTAACAGATGCTGGTGATGAAGTATCAAAATGGATATTTGAAAAAATGGGTAATCTTGCAAAAGATGAAATAAAGCAAATAGAAGCCGAAGGAATGTTAATAAATAATGCAGATATAGAGGCATTCAAGAAAGCTACGTTGCCAATATATGAAAAATATGAACCTGAATTTGGTAAAGATCTTATTAAAGAAATTCAAGATACAGCTAAATAATATAGAAGCTAAGCAGTACTTTACTATTAATGTATTGCTTAGCATTTATATTACATTAAAAATTAAAAGGAGATAAGAGTATGATAAAATTTCTAGAGAAATTTAATGATAAATCTAATAAAGTGGTTCAAAAATTGCTAATTATAATTTTTATTTTAATGACTGTTTTTATATTCTTACAGGTTATTTTTAGATATGTATTGAAATCATCATTATCATGGTCTGAAGAACTTTCAACATATTTATTTATATGGCTTACTTTTTTGGGAGCAAGTGTTGGAATTAGAAATGGAGCACATATTAAAGTTATGTTTTTTGTAAATAATATAAAAAATATCATATTACGTAAATGCATTATTACTTTTTCAAATTCATTAAGTATTATATTTTTAATTATCCTTTCATATTATGGAACTATAATAGCAAACCAGATATTTGTATTAGATCAAATTTCAGCATCAATGCCATTTTTGCGTATAGGAGTAGTATACTTTGCTATACCAATTGGTAGCATCCTTATGACAACTAATTTACTGGAAATAACAATAAATGTTTGGTCTAAACCTGAACAAATTGAAGGAGGTAACTAATATGGCTATTACTTTATTTATAACTTTTGTGGTATTTCTTCTTATAGGTGTGCCAATATCAATAGCTTTAGGATTATCATCAATGGTTGCAGTTCTAGTGCAAGGGCAAATGCCAGTTATGGTTGTTGTACAGAAAATTTTTGGTGGTGTTAGCTCATTTACGTTAATGGCAATTCCATTTTTCATACTAGCCGGTAATATAATGTCAGAAGGTGGAGTTTCTAAAAGATTAGTAGATCTTGCAGATGCTTTTTTAGGCAGGGTTACAGGAGGACTAGCATTAGTAGCTACTGTAGCTAGTACCTTTTTTGGTGCAATATCAGGATCAGCACCAGCAACTACTGCTGCTATAGGAGCTGTTATGGTAAAACCTATGCAGGAAAAAGGTTACTCTAAGGATTTTGCGGCAGCTACAGTAGCAGCCTCAGGAACTATAGGACTGCTTATACCTCCTAGTATTACTATGGTGTTATATGGAGTAACGGCAGGAGTGTCTATAGGAAAGCTGTTTTTAGGTGGAATTATTCCAGGCTTACTTATGTGCGTTGCTTTAATGGGAGTAGAATATTATATTTCTAAAAAAAATGGATATCATGGTGATAGTCCAGTTTCAGTGAAAGCTATTCTTGAAGCATTCAAAAAAAGTATTTTGGCATTAATAATGCCTTTGATAATTCTTGGTGGAATTTATGGAGGTATATTTACTCCAACCGAGGCAGCGGTAGTTGCAGTTGTATATGGACTTTTAGTTGGATTATTTGCTTATAAACAATTGAATTTCAAAAATATCCCCAAGATAGTATTAGATTCTGCTAAGGGTACTGCAGTAATAATGTATTTAGTTGCTACAGCTCACATCTTTAGTTATATTTTATCAAGTGAACAAATCCCTCAGAAGCTTGCTGAAGCAATGTTGAATATTTCAAAAGAGCCTACAATTGTTTTATTTTTAATAATTATTTGTGTATTAGTTGCAGGAACTTTTTTAGATAATGCTGTAGCTATGGTTCTTTTAACACCAATCTTTTATCCTATAATTATGCAAATAGGCATTGATCCAATATTCTTTGGTGTAATTATGGTTTTTGCATTAGCTATTGGACAAATTACTCCACCAGTTGGTTTATGCTTGTTTATAGCTTGTAATATAGCAGATATTAGTATTGAGAAACTAACTAAAGCAATTATCCCTCATTTAGTTGCGTTAATAATACTTCTAATAATTTTAGCACTTTTCCCAGATATAATTCTACTTATACCCAATAGTGTTACAATGTAATAAAATAACAAATTTATGTGAATGTTCAATTATTTGCAAGAAAATTGTAATTTACAGTTTTCTATGCATAAAAACTAATAATTTATGTTAGCTACATAAGCCATAAATTTTTATGAAAGGTGGGATTTGGAAATGAGAGAATATAAGATTGCGGTTATACCAGGTGATGGAATTGGTAATGAAGTAATGGATGAGGGGCTTAAAGTTTTAAATAAAGTTTCTAGTTTATATGGAAATGTAGTGTTTAAATATGACCATTTTGACTGGGGTTGTGAATATTATTTAAAACATGGAAAAATGATGGATGATGATGGACTAGAAAAACTTAAGAAGTATGATGCCATACTTCTCGGAGCTGTTGGATACCCGGGTGTACCAGATCATGTTTCACTTTGGGGCTTACTACTAAAAATCAGACAGGGATTTAATCAATATATTAATTTAAGACCAATAAAACTACTACCTAATATAGAATGCCCTATAAAAAATAAAGGCTGCGAAGATGTAGATATGATATTTGTCCGTGAGAATAAAGAAGGTGAATATGCGGGGATTGGTGGAATATTTAATGAAGGCCAAGAAGACGAAGTAGCAATTCAAACTGGTGTATTTACAAGAAAAAACACAGAAAAGGTTATGAAATATGCTTTTGAATTGGCCAAAAAAAGAAATAAGGATAGTAAGGTCACCAGCGTAACGAAGTCTAATGCATTAAATTATAGTATGGTGTTCTGGGATAAGATTTTTAAAGAAATTTCAGCGGAGTATCCTGAAATAAGTACAGAATCATATCATGTAGATGCTGTATCTATGTTTATGATTCAAAAACCAAAGATTTTCGATGTTGTAGTTGCTTCCAATCTTTTTGGGGACATTTTAACAGATTTGGGGTCAGTACTGCAGGGAGGACTTGGATTTGCAGCAGGAGCCAATATAAATCCTGAGAAAGATTATCCATCAATGTTTGAACCAGTTCATGGCTCTGCACCAGATATAGCAGGAAAAGGATTAGCAAATCCTTTAGCTATGATTTGGACAGTTCAAATGATGCTGGAATTCCTCGAAGAAACAGAATTAAGCAATAGGGTTATGGATGGGATTAAAGAAATATTAAAAAACAAGGAAAGATTGACAAAGGATTTAGGTGGACAAGCGTCTACTTCGCAAGTTGGAGATTTTATCTGTAAAACGTTAGAACAATTAAAATAATATAAAATGGGATATGCTACAGCTCCGAAGACAAGATATATGAAGTATCGTAGCTAACTGTACGGTTGTTGATGCCAAAAATTAAATTCCACTTCATTATCATTTACTATAATGGTAGTGCTGGTGATTTGTGCAAAAGTCCCATTAGAAAAAACAGTTACCATAAATTCAATTAATGGTAACTGTTTTTTTATTAGATTTATTTCCCTTTTTAACTTTCAAGTATATTTAAAGCTTATGATTTCACTACATTCTAAAGGATTAAAACTTAGAGATGAACTTAATGTAAAAAGTTTAAAATCCGCAAATGAAATAATGCAGTTGCATGTTAAACTGGTTTCTTATCAAACTTACAACTAGATTATACAAGGGAGGATAGTAATTATGATAAAATATAAATTTTTAGGGAAGACGGGCATTAAAGTTTCAAATCTTTGTTTTGGGACTATGTCATTTGGTGGAGCGGCTGATGTAGAAACCTCTAAGGCAATGTTTAATCACTGTAGAGAAGCGGGAATTAATTTCTTTGATTGTGCGGATGTGTACAACAATGGCAGGTCAGAAGAGATCTTAGGCCAATGTATTAAAGAATGTCGAAACGAACTAGTCATTACAACTAAGGGGTTTGGTCAGATGGGTAGTGATATTAATTCAAAAGGATTATCGAGAAGACATATAAAACTAGCTATAGAAGAAAGTTTAATGCGGCTTGGAACAGATCGAGTTGATATTTATTTTGCTCATCATTTTGATAATGCTACACCTATTGAAGATACTTTAAGAGTGTTGGACGACCTAGTGCATGAAGGGAAAATTCTTTATCTAGGGGTAAGCAATTGGTCAGCTTGGCAGATTGAAAAAGCCCTAGGAATATCTGCTAAACAAGGATTATCAAGTTTTGCTTGTATTCAGCCTATGTATAGCCTTGTAAAACGTCAAGCAGAAGTTGAAATTTTACCAATGGCTGATGAAGAGGAATTAGGGATGATTACTTATAGTCCATTAGGGGCGGGTCTTCTCACAGGGAAATATATGAATGCAAATAAGGTAGATAGTGGACGTTTAATTGAGAGTGAGATGTATAAGAAGCGTTATAGTGAAGATAATTACTCGAAGGTCGCTGAAAGATTAGTAACTTATTCAAAAGAAAGAGGAATTATTCCAGCGAGCCTTGCAATAGCATGGGTTATGGCTAATCAATCTGTCACAGCACCTATTATTGGAGCAAGAAATGTTAAACAACTTGAGGTATCGCTGGCTGCTACAGATATAAATATGACAGATGAATGGAGAAATGAAATTTCTTTGCTCTCTATTGAACCACCAAGTCCTACAGATAGAACGGAGGAGTTAAAATAATCATTTAGCTGCTGATGCAGATTTATTGGCATTACTTTCACTTGGTGTAAAACTAATGTTAGGATAAAAAATATAAATCACTATAGTAGCTTAGATGTTAAGTTATTATGGTGATTTATATTTTTATAAAAACGTTGACATTAAATCTTACTTATTATACCTTATGTATGTTAGTGCTTACCTACATACATAAGGAGGGAATATGGAAACTAAAAAATCAAAAAAAAGAATAAATAAAGAGGATAGAATGAAACAAATATTAGAAGCAGCTATGACGGCATTTGTTGAAAAAGGGTTTAATGCCAGTACTACTTTAGAAATAGCAAAAGCAGCAGAAATATAAGAAGTAACATTATTTAGAAATTTTTATTCTAAACAAGAAATATTTTTAAAAGGGATTGAACCTATTTTATTTAGCACATTAAAACAAACAATAAATGATTCAAAGGAATTAAGTCCCTTAGGGAAACTGGAATATATTCTTTATGATAGGATTAGCTTAATATCAGAAAATCGTGAAATAATCAAATTAATTCTTATGGAATCGCACCTTTTAACTGAACTCGGAAATGAAAATTTTATAGAAATAATTCTAAAAGTTCTAAAAAGCATTTTAACTAAAATAGGAATGCCAGAAGAGGATGAAGAGCTACGTTCCTTTATCCTTTATTTTTTAGTGAAATGGAAAGGAGAAGCTCCCGTGGAAAGTTACTTCTCCAAATATAAACCCCCAAAATCACAAAATGGATTGGTAATTACTCCAATAAATATTTGCACCTTAATAATAAAACTTATTGCTATAAATAAAGGATATATGTTATTAGGCTAGAATATGTAATCTAGTTGCAGAAATGTAAGGGGGTAACTCATGCTAAAGATAGCAATAATAATACCAAAAGATTTAGTAAAAATAGCTAAATTAGCATCTAAGGGATTTCAAGATGATATACATATTATAGAAGGTTCTATGGCGAGAGGTCTTGCTTTAGCGAAAGAATATGAAGGAGAAGGATATGATGTTATCATTGCTAGGGGTGGTACTCAGCTTCTATTAAAAAGTGGTGGATTAAAGATACCTACTGTACCTATTCCAGTCACATCTATAGATATATTTAATGCTTTTAAAGAAGCTGAAGAGATAGATAAAAGTGTTGCAATAATAGCCTTTGATAATATGTTTCCAGCGAGTGAGAGTTTTGTAAAGATAGCCAAATTAAAACTACCAATATATCAAGTAGCAAACGAAAGGGAAGTAGAAGAAAAAATGTTGGCAGTTTCTCAAAATAATATTAAAGTGGCCATAGGGGGAGGAATTATTGTACGCTACGGATTGAAGTATGGTGTGCTACCTATTGTCATAAAGACAGGAAAAGAAGCTATTATTAGTGCTATACAAGAAGCAAGAAGAGTAGGAATAGCGACTCGTGAAGAAAATAAAAAAGGTGAAAGATTTAGAACTATAGTAGAAAACTCAAATGATGGTATTATTTCAATTGATAAAGAAGGATATATAAGAATTTTTAATCATACTGCTGAAAAATTGCTAAATATTAGAAGAAAAGAAGTTATCGGAAAACATATAAGTGATGTAGTACCAGAGATTCAGCTTTATGATACACTTTATAGTGGTATTGAAGAAACTGAAGTTATAAAAAATATAAATGACAAAAAGGTAATGGTTTCAAAAATACCCATAAGGGTTAATGATGAAGTTGTTGATGCTTTGGCTATAATACAAGATGTAAATAAGATTCAACAAATGGAGGAAAAGATAAGAAGAGAAATCACATTATCAGGTCATTATGCAAAATATACATTTAATGACTTTATCGGATGTAGCAGAAAGCAAGAAGAAATTATAAGGGTTGCTAAGGAATATGCAAAAGTTAATTCAACAATTTTAATAGAGGGAGAAACTGGAACCGGCAAAGAAGTAATGGCTCAGAGTATTCACAACTATAGTGATAGGGCAAATGGACCTTTTGTAGCAGTTAACTGTGCGGCAATTCCAGAGAATTTATTGGAATCTGAACTATTTGGTTATGCACCAGGTGCGTTTACTGGAGCAGATAGAAGAGGTAAACGAGGATTGTTTGAGCTAGCTAATACAGGTACAATCTTTTTAGATGAAATAGCGGAAATGAATCCTTTATTACAAGGAAGATTATTGAGGGTATTACAAGAAAAGCAAGTTATGAGAATTGGAGATAACAAAGTTATACCAATTGATGTAAAGGTTATTGCAGCTACTAACAAGACTCTTTTCAATCTAGTTAGAGAAAAGAGTTTTAGAGAAGATTTATATTACAGAGTCAATATATTAAAAATAGAATTACTTCCACTAAGAAAAAAGAAGGAAGATATATCATATTTTATAAGTCATTTTATAGATTATTACAGTTGTAAATTGGATAAGCCTAAAATTACATTAAGCTTTAAAGCTATGGAATATGTGAGTACATATGATTGGCCAGGAAATGTTAGGGAACTTAGAAACTTTATTGAGAGGTTAATGGTTGTTTCAAAAAAGGTATATATTCAATTAGAGGACATTAGCAACAGATTTTTTACTATAGACAACAAGGAAAATGATATTGATATGAAAGTAAGAGATATGACTAATAATGATTTAACGGTTAATAATTTTAATTACGAAGAACGAGTAACTATTAAATTAGTGTTAGAACAGAATAGAGGTATTATAAATGTTTCGGCAAAAGAATTAGGGATATCTAGGACAACGTTATGGAGAAAAATGAAAAAGTATAATTTGAATGTTTCAAAATGAAACAAAAACGTTTCACGTGTAAACATATATGTTTCAACAATTGCAACATAAGAAACGAATCTGTTGAAAAGAGCCGTGCCGCACGTTGGCACGGCTTTTGCTTTATATAATATTGTGAAAAAAATAATTATCCGAAAATATTATGATAATATTTGACTGTAAGAAGATTAAAAATAGAAAGGGAAGGAGACGCAATGACTGAATTTATTGATCTACGTTCTGATACTGTAACGCAACCCTCGGAACAAATGAGAGAGGCGATGTATAAAGCTGTGGTTGGGGATGACATCATGGGAGAAGATCCAACCGTAAGAAAGCTTGAAGAAATATCAGCAGATATTTTAGGGAAACAAGATGCACTTTTTGTTACGTCTGGAACTATGGGAAATCAAATTGCTGTTATGACATTAACTAACCGCGGAGAAGAAGTTATTGTAGGTGATACATCTCATATCTATAATTTAGAAGTGGGTGCGCTTGCAGCGCTATCACAAGTTCAAACAAGGCCTATAGAAGTGCCAAATGGTATATATGATATTAATAAAATAGAAGGGTTAATACAAGAACAAGGAATTCAAAGAGCGAAAACCTCCCTAATTTGCATAGAAAACACAAATAACCTTAATGCAGGTTTTATTGTTCCGTTAGATAATATAAATAATGTTTGCGAGCTAGCTAAGAAAAATAATATACTCGTTCACTTAGATGGTGCTAGGATTTTCAATGCAGCAGTAGTTTCTAAGGTTCCAGTTAAGGAACTTGTAAAAAATGCAGATACAGTAATGTTTGCTTTAACAAAAGGTCTAAGTTCACCATTTGGAGCAATCCTTGCTGGTAATAAGGACATCATAAAAAAAGCAAGATGGATGAAACAAAGAATAGGTGGAGGATATCGACAAGCAGGCTTTTTAGCTGCCCCTGGTATTATAGCTCTAAAAACTATGATGCCACAATTGGAGATTGATCATAGATACGCCAAAATATTAGGGGAGGCTTTGGCAAAAATTTCAGGACTAAAAGTAGATGCAAAAAGAATAGACACGAATATAATTACTGGGTCTGTGGAGGGAATTCCTATTACAATTGATGATTTCTTAGAAAAACTTATGAAAAGAGGAATTAAGGCAAAACAAATCTCTAAAACATCATTTAGGATGGTTACTCACTATGGTATCGAAAAACAGCATCTTCAACAAGTTGTTCAAGTGGTTGAAGAAATTTTAGATAACTTATAAAGGAGAGAAAAATATGGAAAGAAGACAGTTTCTACAAATTCCAGGTCCTACTAATATACCTGACCGTATACTAAGAAGTCTTTCAAAACCATTAATTAATCACAGAGGGGCAGAGTTCGAGCAAATAGTAGCAGATTGTGTAAAAGGATTAAAGAAATTACTTCAAACAAATAATGATATTTTGATCTTCCCAAGCTCAGGTAGCGGAGCTTTAGAATCTGCTGTGGTGAATCTTCTTTCACCAGGAGATAAGATAGTTACAGTATGTCAAGGCGTATTTAGTGAAAGAGTGGCAATTATTGCAAATATCTATGACGTAAACGTTATCAAAATTCAAAAGGAGTGGGGGAAGGCTGTACGGGCTAAAGAAATTGAAGAGATCCTTAAAAATGATACTACTCAAATGATAAAGGCAGTCTTTTTACCTCAAAATGAGACAACCACTGGAATTGCAAATGATATAGAAAGTGTTGGAAAGATGATGAAACAAAGTGGACATCCTGCGGTGTTAATTGTTGATGTGGTTAGTTCATTTGCTTGTTTACCATTTAAAATGGATGAATGGGGCGTAGATGTTGCCATTACTGCTTCACAGAAGGGGCTTATGTTGCCACCAGGAATGAGTATTGTAGCGGTAAGTGAGAGAGCTTGGGAGCTTATAGAAAAATCAAAAATGCCTAAATGGTATTTTGACTATAAAGCTGTTAAAGATAAAATGAAAGAAAATCAATTCCCTTATACTCCCGCAACAACATTGTTATTCGGATTAAAAGAGGCATTGACTGTCATTGAAGAAGAAGGTATTGAAAATGTATGGGAAAGACATACCAAAGTGGCAAAGGCTGTTCGTAAATCAGTAAAAGAAATGGGGCTAACTTTGTTTTCAGAGGAACAATACGCCTCAGATACAGTAACCGCTATTAATATGCCAGATGGAATAAAATATAAAGAGCTAGCTAGCATATTACATAAAAAATACAGCGTAGTCATAGGTGGTGGGCTTCAAACGCTACAAGGGAAAATTTTCAGAATAGGACATCTTGGCTCAATTCATGAATTGGATATATATGCAGTTATGGGGGCTATAGAAATGACATTATTTGAATTAGGATATAATGTGGAGCTTGGAACAGCTGCAAAAGCGGTGGCTGAAACATACTTAAACAATTAGATTTAAAATTAAAATAAATACTATTTAGAGGGGGATTAATAATGATTCTTAATAATGTTGCGTTGACACTCTTTGGGTTTTTAGCAATAATCATTTTTCTAATGCTTTTTATTGCAAAATTTAAATGGCACGTTTTTTTTGCTATGTTATTACCAGTAATATGCTTTGCACTCATTCCAGGAGTGGATATGGCTAAATTTATAGAAGCCTTTGAAACAGGGTTTGGAAAAACATTGCAAAGTATTGGTGTTGTAATAGTGCTAGGATCTATAATGGCAGAAGCACTAAAACATACTGGAGCAATAGAAACCATAACTAAATCTATGGTTAAATTTGTAGGTAAAAAAAGAATGCCATTAGCATTAACTTTGTCAGGTTTTGTTTTAGGTATTGCAGTTTTCTCCGATATAGCCTATGTTATTTTAAATCCATTAGTACACTCAGCAGCTGCAGTAATGGATGTTTCTATGAGTACAATGGCTACAGGTTTGGTTGGTTCACTACAATTAACTCATGCAATAGTGCCACCAACTCCAGGACCTTTAGCAGCAGCAGCATTACTTCATGCAGACATTGGTAAATTAATTTTATGGGGTAGTGTTGTGTGTTTTACTGGGTCTATTGCTGCTTGGATATGGGGTCAATATGTAGTTGGGCCAAGAATAGTATCACCTCCATCTACTGAATTTATGGGTAATTCTTTTTTAGATGATGAAGTTTCAGCAACATTAGAAACAGGAACTAATGTTAAAGTGCAATCAAGAATTAAACCACCATCGGCATTAAGATCTTATGCACCTATTTTGGTTCCAGTAGCTTTGATTGCAACACAGAGTATTATTTCATTGGCATTACCAAAAGATAACTTTCTACAACCAATTTTCGCTTTTCTAGGTTGGCCAGTAGTTGCTATAGCTATAGGAGTGCTTTTATCGTACTCGAATATCACAGATAAGGATCAGAAGATAGATGCTAAGAATAAATGGGTAGAAGATGGTTTAAGAACTTCCGCAATGATTCTAGTTGTAACTGGTTTAGGGGGATCATTAAGTGCGATTTTAAAGGGTACTCCAGCCGTAGACGCAATAACTACTTGGGTTGCTACAACAGGTATGTCACCAATACTACTACCATTTATTATCGGTGTTATAGGGAATATGATAACCGGATCAACAACAGTAGGTTGTATCACAGCAGCATCTTTAGTAGCTCCGATGATTGGGCAATTAGGGTTGTCACCTGAAGCTGCAATGTTAGCTGGTGCATCTGGTTCTGTAATTATTAAATATGTAAACAGTAGTTATTTTTGGGTAGTTACATCATTATCCAAGATGAGCTTAAAGGGTGCGCTTATTTCATTCGGTGGGGCCACGTTTGTAGGGGGAATCGTATCCTTTGCAACTACGTGGGCACTATGGGCTGCAGGAATTATTTAAAGTTAGTTTATAAAGGGGTGAAATTTTCACCCCTTTAAATTTAACAAAGAGGAGATAAAGAATGAATTCTATATACAGATTGTTAGCTCAAATAGCTAATTTAGATAATATTAAGTGTGGAACAGAAATATCACTCGAAGTGGATTTAGCTTTAGCTCATGATGGATCTATGCCAAGTATTATAGCAGAAGTAAATAAATCAGGTCAAACTAGCAAATTAAAGTATGGAAATAAATTAATTGTGACAATAGATCATTTTTTTCCGTGTCCCAATGTGGATGCTAGGGAAACGTTTTTTAAGATAAAAGATTTTTGTAATAATAATAATGTAAGAATATTCTCTAAGGGAGAAGGTATACTTCACCAAGTCGTGGCAGAGAAATATGGAGAAAATATTAAGGATAAAATAGTTGTAGGTGTCGATGGGCACATCTGTACAGCGGCAGCATTAGGAGCTTTGCCTTTTTCAATTACTCCAAAAGAAATGGTCACAGTGTTAACAAAGGGTAAATATAATTTAGTTGTACCAAATGTAGTTAATGTTAATTTCATTGGATGCTTTAGAAATGATGGAAATGGACGCGTTATAATTACAGGAAAGGATATTGCTTTATTTATAATAGGGAAGTTAGGGAGTAAAAAATTGAAAGGTAATGGGGTTGTATTTACAGGAAAACCTCTAGAAGACCTTACTGAAAGTCAAAAAATGACTATTAGTAACATGATGGGCGAAATTGGTGTAAAAACCATTTATTTTAGTGATTTTAAGCAAGAGAAAGATAAAGCATATTACAATAAATTCACTTTGGATTCAGCTGAAATAGAAGAATTAATAGCTTTGCCAGGATCACCTGAAAATGTAAAACCTATAAGTGAGATTGGTAACATATTAATTTCACAGGTTTTTATAGGTGGGTGCACAAATGGAAGACTTGACGATATGAGGGAAGTTGCGGAGATATTAAATAAAAATACTGTACATAAAAATGTAACACTAATTATTTGTCCTGCTTCTAGAAAGGTTGCTAATAATATGGATAAGTTAGGTTATAGCGAAATTATAAGAAATAGCGGTGGGATTATAGTAAATCCTAGTTGTGGTGCATGTTCGGGGGCACATATGGGGGTGCTCGGCAAAAATGATATAATAGTTAGTACAACAGTTAGAAATACAGAAGGGCGGATGGGTTCTGAGGGAGCGAAGATATATTTAGCATCTCCTAAAGTAGCTTGTAAATCTGCAGTTAAGGGTATGATATGTAAATAACTTAAGTACTTTATTAAAAACTAAGATAAACTGTAAGCGAAATAATTTGCTTGCAGTTTATTTTAGTTAAGTTATTATGGTGATTTATATTTTATAAAAACGTTGACATTAAATCATACTTATTATACAATATGTATGTAAGTGCTTACTTACATAAGGAGGGAATATGGAAACTAAAAAAATAAAAAAAAGAATGAATAAAGAGGATAGAATGAAACAAATATTAGAAGCAGCTATGACGGTATTTGTTGAAAAAGGGTTTAATGCCAGTACTACTTTAGAAATAGCAAAAGCAGCAGAAATATCAGAAGTAACATTATTTAGAAATTTTTCTTCTAAACAAGAAATATTTTTAAAAGGGATTGAACCTATTTTATTTAGCACATTAAAACAAACAATAAATGATTCAAAGGAATTAAGTCCCTTAGGGAAACTGGAATATATTCTTTATGATAGGATTAGCTTAGTATCAGAAAATCGTGAAATAATCAAATTGATTCTTATGGAATCGCACCTTTTAACTGAACTCGGAAATGAAAATTTTATAGAAAAAATTCTAAAAGTTTTAAAAAGCATTTTAACTAAAATAGGGATACCTAAAGAGGATGAAGAGCTTACTTTAAGGATGTTAATGGGTGGAATATTGTCATTTTTATATATGCCAGAGACAAATGAGGAAAGCATTAAAAAATATGTTAAGAAAATAACATCACTTATATTATAAAAAACAATTAATAAACAGGGGGTATTCGTCTACATGGATAGATTATTTAAATGGATAGGGAGTTTAATAGAAAAAAAGCCAATTAAAATACTATTGGCTTCTATAGTATTATTCGGGGTATTAATAGCAGGGGTCTCAAATGTTAGAATGGCAACAGGGAATGAAACCTTGGTTAAGACTGATAACGATGTATTTATATCAAACAAGGCTATGGAAACAACCTTTGGTGGAGATTCTATTCTTGTTCTATTTACAGATACTTCAAAGAAAAATTTATTATCTCATGAAAATATACAAAAAATGTGGAATGTAGAGCAGAAATTTAAATACGAAGAAAATATCTTTTCCTTTATGAGTCCAGCTAGCATTGTTCATCAAATGACAGAAAGGCAAAGTATAGAAATAAAAAAACAAATACTTACATTAAGTGATGGATTAAATGATATGAGCTCTAAAATTATAGATGTTGGGAATGAACTTAATTCAAAGAAAGTAAAGGATCCAAAGGAATTAGAAGAAAAATTAAATAGTCTATCTAAATCAACAGAGGCTTTTGATAAGCTTATTATAGGACAAAACAATTTAACAGAAGGTGCAAAACAGCTTCAAGGAGGATTACTTACTACGGCAGATGGACTAAGCGAAGCATCAAGTCAATTAAAGGAACTAAGTAATTTAGCCGGTGAAAATCAAGAATTAAAAATGAAATTAAATGGTATATCAGAAAATATAAATAAAAGCTCCCAAGGAATTAGAAGCATGGGAGAAAAGACAACCAATATACAAGAAGGAACAAAAAACACCTCCAAAGCATTGACAAGTATAAGCAGTCAATTAACGGCGGAAACCTCATCGATGAAAGAGGGATTAACAGGGGGTATTTCGCCAGATGAGTTAAAAGAAATGGCATCAGGATTTATTACTATGGGAAAAAAACTTGGAGATGCATCTAAAGGACTAGGGACTTTTTATGACAAAAGCAATATGATGGTGGCAGATATACCAGGAGACCAAATAGGGCTCGACAGTATATTATACGATGATGAAACTAATAAGATTCGCTCAATGTTTTCCGATGTAATATTAGATAATGAACATGGGTTAATGGTTGTAAAACTACAAGGTAATTTGGGGGATGAATATAAAGATCAGATATCTAAAGATGTAAGTACAGCATTAGAAAAGGAAGGTTTTGAAAATATTTCGTATATAGTATCAGGAAAACCAGTGTTAGATTCATCATTAAGAAGTGAAATGAAAGCTAATATGGTAATAATGGTTGGACTTGCAGTGCTTATAATGTTTATAGTTCTTGCTATTGTTTTTAAAGTAAGATGGAGAATGCTAAGTTTAGGTATTATATTGGTATCTGTAATTGCGACTCTAGGATTTATGGGAATTTTGAGTATACCTATTACTATGGTGTCAATGGCAGTATTCCCAATATTAATAGGCCTAGGGATAGACTACTCAATACAATTTCAAAATAGATATGAGGAAGAAAAATCAACAGCTAAGACTCTAAGTCAAATAGGTAAAGCTATAGCAATTGCAGTTTTAGCAACAGTTTTAGGATTTATATCACTATATGCTTCACCAGTTCCTATGATTCAAGATTTTGGGAAGATGCTAACAATAGGAGTAATAATAAGCTTTATAGGAAGTATGTTTTTGCTTCTGCCTATACTACATTTAAGGGATAAATCGGACATACAAAAAGAAAATAAAGTGAAAGCACTTAATAAAGAAACCCTATTAGATAGAATTTTAAAAATAACCACAAAAGCAGTTATAAAATATTCAGTTGTTGTTTTAATAATTGTAATAGCTTTGGCCTCTATGGGATATATAAGTGATAAAAATATAGGCGTAGAGACGGATATTGAAACTTTTATGCCTCAAGATATGAAAGCTTTGGAGGATATACATGCTATTAGAAGTGCAGTAGGTTCAACAGACCAGATGGCCATATATATAAAAGACAGCAATATTTTGAGTGAAAAAAATTTAGACTGGATAAAATCTGAAACAAAAGATATAGAAGGAAAATATGGAGATATTGTAGTAGATGTGAAATCCATAGATACCTTGGTTAATAACGTTTCAACAGGTGAAAATCTAAGCTATGTAGAGTATATTGAACTAATTAAAACATTACCAGAACAACAGAAGAAAATGTTTTTAAATGATAAAAATACAGAATCTGTAATGCTACTTAATATTAAACATATGAGTACAGAGCAGTTACAAGATTTTGTAACAAAAATAAAAGCAGATTTAAGTGATTCCTCTATGGAAGTGCAAGTAACAGGGAAATCTGTGTTAGATGTTGAAATGGTTGAGGGACTTACATCAGGTAGGGTTAAGATGACAATTATAGGAATAGGACTTGTATTATTTGCTCTACTTCTTATATACAGGAATCCAGTTAAAGCATTTATTCCAATATTTCCTGTAATTTTAATAGTAGGAATGTCTAGTGGAGTAATGTATTTATTAGGTCTAAAGTATACACCGATTACAGCAACTCTAGGGGCTTTAGTTCTTGGTATGGGAACGGAAATGACAGTAATGTTAATGGAAAGGTATTTAGAAGAGAGAAAATCAGGAAAAGACAAAACAGAATCTATAGTAATAGCTGTTACCAAGATAGGGAAAGCTATAGTAGCATCAGGGCTTACTACCATAGGCGGATTTTCAGTGCTAATGGCTTCTGAATTTATAATACTAAAGGATTTTGGCTTAATGACAGTAATAAATATATCATTAGCTTTGATTAGCACCTTTATAATATTACCCCCAGTGTTAATATTACTTGATAGATTTATCTTAAATAAAAAGGACATCAGAGATGTGTCTAACAAATAAAAATTAATCTAGTGTTTTATTTGATTTAAATCACATTAAAAATAGGTCTAAAGAGATACAATGTTATTAACAAGTAATTAGATGAAAAATTTAATTGTATTTTAAGGAGGCTTATTATGGAAAAGTATGTTTGTACAGTATGTGGTTATATTTATGATCCAGTAGAAGGTGATAGTGATGGTGGGGTGGCTCCTGGAACAAAATTCTATGATGTTGATGAAAATTGGGTCTGCCCGTTATGTGGAGTACCAAAATCAGATTTTGAAAAAGTAGAAGAGTAATAATTATTAATACCAATAATAAAGTATGAAGGAGAAAATATAATGAATATTATTAGAATGAATGAAATTGAAGGAAAGAAAAACATGAGAGGCGTTGTAGTTAAACAACTTATAAGCCATGATAATACAAGAGTTATGAATTTGAATTTGCAACCTGGGGATGAAGTTGCCCAGCATAAGGTTCCTGTTGATGTGTTTTTTTATGTTGTTTCTGGTAAAGGAACAATACAAATTGGAGAAGAAAAAGCTGTAGTTAACGCAACTGATATTATTGTTTGTGCGCCTAATACTAACATGGCACTATGGGCAGACCAAGGTGAAACATTTAGTGTTTTGAATGTTAAAACACCAAATATCAAATAATCAGCCATATTCATAGTATTTGTTCCCATAATTGAGAAAGAAGAAAAAAACACTATGTATTGATTCTACAACTAATACATGGTGTTTTTTTCTTCTTATAATAAGTAATTGGTAACAACTGATTCCACTCCAACCTGGCAATGAATAAATTCACCTTTCAATAATATGGCACTATAAATGGGAAGTTAAGAATATCTCATTTTATATCGATTTCAAACCAAAAACATACTCCATTATCTATATTTTTTACTCCAAAAGAATTTTTATGAGCTTCTTGAATGGATTTTACTATGGACAATCCTAAGCCATGGCCACCTTTTTCTCTAGTTCTTGATTTATCTAACTTATAAAAGGAATCCCAAATTTTTTCTAAATCCACTGTATCAATTGCACTGCAAGTATTAAAAACTTCAATTCGGATATGTTCTTTTACCTTAAATAAACTAATATTTAAGGTTAGATTTTCATCCACGTAATTAATAGCATTTGTTATATAGTTTTCAAATACCCTTTCAGTCATAAAATTATCGCCAAACACGTAAGTAGGAGCTATTGTGTTAACTTCAAAAGCTATATTTTTATCTTGGAAAATTTTCACGTATTTATTAAGTATTTGAGTAATAAATTCATTTATTTCAAAAGAGGACTTATGTAATATTTTGTCCCCGAACTCCATTTGATCAATATTTAAAAGGCTCTCAACTAACTTATTCATTTTTACCGATTCGTCAATAATAACATCACAATAAAAATTTGACCTTTTCTTATTTTTTACAATATTAAGCTTGAGTCCTTCAGCATAACCTTGCATTATTGAAAGTGGAGTTTTTAATTCATGAGACACGTTGTTAAGTAATGTACGTCTTTTCTCATCTAAGAGATTTTTTTCTTGGATTTCTTTTTCTAGCTGGGTGTTTTTAACGTTTAGTGTTTTTATAGCTTTTGATAATTCTAGGGACATTTCATTTATGCTCTGGGATAATTGTCCTATTTCATCATTTGAAATAACTTCACAAGAAGTATTAAAATCTAGATGTTTCAAACGTTTAGTTACATCATTCATTGCAGTTATAGGCTTTGTAAAATCACTTGAAACAACGTAAGCAAATATCATGGAAATAACAAATACAATTAATCCTATTATAAGTAAGAAATCATTGGATACTTTGATATTGGTTTTTATTGCTGAAATAGGAAGTTTTAATTCTATTATATTCCCATTATCTAAGCTTCCGAATAGTAGAAGATTTGTATTAGTTATAAAAGGGTCGCTGGCCCAAATGAAACTAATTTTATCATTAATTTTTTCGGATTTTGTTATTTCTATTGTGGGGGTAGGGGGAAGATTTTTATGGTCTGAAATAGGAGGAGTAAAAGCTTCTCTATTAATATTCATAATATCCATCAATTCATCCAGTAATTTTCTGTCAGCTAAAAAAACATTGGAGGAATAAAGATTTTCACCTGAAGCACTCATAACTAAAATATCCGCGTTTGAAGAACTTTCAATAGAAAGAAAATGTGTTAAATTATCATCATAATTACCTGAACTAATTGAATTGATAGTGGTGTAATAATCTATTAATTTATTTTTCTGCTTATGAGTATAATAGGATTCCAGCAATAAGGTATTAGCTAATAGCAAAAGTATTACTAAAAAAACAATGAGCGAGCCTATTTGGAGAAAAAGTTTCTTTTTTATAGAATTCATTCTATCACCTCAAATTTATATCCGTAACCTCTAACAGTTTTTATATAATTCCCATATTCTTTTAGTTTCATCCTAAGTCTATTAATATGAGTATCTACAGTTCTATCAGTGCCATCGTAGTCATATCCCCAAACCTTAGTTATTAATTGCTCTCTTGAAAGTACATTACCTTCATTATCTATCATATAAAGTAATAATTTATACTCTGTAGTACTTAGATCAATTATATCTCCATTAACTTTAACTATATGTTTATCAGTATCAATTCTCAGGGGACCGCTTATCAGTATACTGCTGTTACCATAAGTTCTATCCATTAAAGCATTAACTCTAGCAACTAAAATAGAAGGACTGAAAGGTTTTTTTATATACTCATCAGTTCCTTTTTTAAAACCATAAAGTTCATCATTTTCTGCGTTTTTAGCCGTTAGCATGATTACAGGAACCTTGCTTATTTTTCTAATGTTAGCGCAAACTTCCCAGCCGGTTAAAAAAGGCATCATTATATCTAAAATTACTAGGTGTATTGTAGGCTCATTTACAAATTTGTCTAGAGCATCTTTACCATCAGCCGCCTCTATAATATCATAACCTTCATTAATTAAAAAATCGGATATTAATATCCTCATTCTTATTTCATCATCTGCTATAAGAATCTTCTTTTTCATAAAAATAATCACTCCTATTTAGTAAAAATTAATACTTATGTATATTTATCTTACATTATATATGTTACATCTATATTACATGGACTACAATAAAAAAAAATCATGCTGTGATATTACTGTGACAAAGTTAACGTATATTTAGGATAACAGGAAGGAAGGAGGAGGGCAAAAGGTGGAACTATTAAAAGCAAAAAGGCATGAACTTAAGTATACAATTAGTGATTTAAATTGTTTAGTATTAAAAAACAGATTGAGCAAGGTGCTCAAGAAAGATAAAAATTGTCCTGAAGAAGGATATAGCATCGCCAGCGTATATTTTGACGATTACAATAATAAGGCTTACACAGAAAAAATAAATGGCAATGATATAAGGCATAAATATAGGATACGTTTCTATAATGATGATACCAGTTTTTTAAAGCTTGAAAGAAAATCAAAAATACATCAGATGACTATGAAATCATCGGTTAGTTTAACGGAATCTGAAGTTAAGGATATTTATGCTGGGAACTTTGAGTTTTTAAAAGAGAAAAAAGAGAATTTATACAAGGATTTCTATTTTCAATTAGCTCATTGTTTAATAAAACCCAAAGTAATTGTTAAATATAACAGAGTAGCATTTATTCATCCAGTCGGAGATTTGAGAATTACATTTGATACAAATGTAAAAACATCAATCAATCAAGTTAATATATTTGAGGAAAAGATCAGCTATATACCAGCATTAGGTATAAATGAAAACATACTGGAGATTAAATTTAACGGAGTTATGCCAGACTATATAAAAAGTCTTATTGAATCTGGGAATGTAATGGCATCATCGTCATCAAAATACGTTTATTCAAGAAAATATAATTATAATTTTTAGGAGGAATACATATGTCATTTCAAGATATTTTTAAAAATAATTTTTTAGAGGCTTCAACTGATATATCAGCATCAAGCATAGGAATTACATTATTATTGGCATTTATAATTGGATTATTTATTTTCCAAATATATAAGAAAACTTATCAAAGCGTGGTGTATACAAAAAGTTTCAATATGTCTTTAGTAATGATGACTATGATCACGTCACTAGTAATAATGGCAGTTACTTCAAATGTTGTTTTGTCATTAGGTATGGTCGGAGCCTTAAGTATTGTTCGTTTTAGAACAGCTATTAAAGACCCTATGGATATAGTATTTATGTTTTGGGCAATAGCAACTGGTATTGTAACTGGTGCAGGTTTCTATCTTCTTGCAATAATTGGTGCTTTTGTAATAGGAATAATTATTTATATATTCAGTTTAAACTTGAAAAACGAAACTCCATATATTTTATTAGTTAATTTCTCAAATGAAGCTGATGAAATTCAAGTTATAAATAATATTAAATCAAAGGTAGCTAAATATTTTATAAAATCAAAAACAGTTGATAGTTCGCAAATAGAACTTACAATTGAACTAAGATTAAAAGGCGAAGAAATGAGTTTTGTAAATGATTTGAAAAAAATAGAGTCAGTTACTCACGCAATGTTAGTTAGTAGTAGTGAATATTCTAGTTAGATAGAAGGTAGGTGTTTTTATGAAATGGATTAAAAGTTTAGTAGCAATCATTGTATTAGTGGTTATAATAATTATAGCGAATCTCTTCCCAATTAGTACGTTTTCTATAAAGAGCGATACTTCTGTGGATAGCGTTATATTCCCCCATAATGAAGTTGTAGATGTTAATATTCAAATTGATGAAGATGTATATGCGGATATGTTAACTAATGCTATGGATGAAGAAATAGTGAAGGCAAATATCACTTATAATGGATATACTTTTAGTGATGTTGGTATAAGAACAAAAGGAAATTCTAGCTTAAGAGATGTGGCACAATCGGATAGTGACAGATACAGTTTAAAAGTAGATTTCAATTATTATCTAGAAGATCAAGATTTTTTAGGAATAACAAAAATAAATCTTAACAATATATTTAAGGATCCATCTATGATGGCAGAATATTTAGGCTATGAAATGTTAGATGATTTGGATGCAGTTTCCTCTAGAACTACTTATGTAGCTTTGTCTATTAATGGTACGTATTCTGGATTATATTTATCTGTGGAACAAGTTAATGATTCATTTTTAACTGATAATTATGGTGATGATTCTGGAGAATTGTACAAGCCTGATATGGGAGTAGGTTCAGACTTAGCCTATATTTCAGACGATGGCATGGATTATACCGGAATGTTCCCGGAAAATATGGATGATTATGATAATGAAGATTTGGTGAAACTCATAAAAGCGATAGAGGATGGTAGCGATTTAGATTCTATTTTCAATGTGGATTCTTTTCTAAAGTATTTAGCAGTTAGCACAATGACATTACATTCAGATAGTTATCAAGGCGCTATGTATCATAATTATTATCTTTACAATAATGATGGAGTCTTTGAATGGATTTCTTGGGATTTGAATATGATTTTCAATGGATTTGATGGGTCAGGATTAACTGATTTGGAAGCAACCGAATATTTAATTGATGAACCTGTAACTGGCGCAATGTCAAAATATCCATTAATAGAAGCAATTTTTAAAAACGAAGAATATGTAGAGAAATATCATGAATATCTTAAAATTCTATCAGAAGGATATTTGGAAGAAGATAACTTAAATGAAAAAATCTCATCAGTACATGGAATGATAAAGGATTATGTTGAAACAGATCCTACTGCGTTCTATTCATATGAGGAATTTGAAAAAGCACTATTTACAGATGAAGGTAATAATCTAAGTTTATTAAGCTTTGCACAAAAAAGAGTGGCTAATGTAGCTCAGCAACTTTCAGGGGATATCTCAAGCACTAATAATGGTGAAGGTAATTCAGGATCTGGTGGTGGGGGCGGCATGGGTCAAAAACCAGATGGCATGGGAGAAATGCCAGTGGAAGTGGGGCAAGAAAATGCAGATGGTACTGCTGAAGCAATGCCAGCAAATCCAGAAGATGCAGACGGTCAGGTGCGAACACCACCTGAAGATGCAGACGGTCAGGTGCGAACACCACCTGAAGATGCAGACGGTCAGGTGCGAACACCACCTGAAGATGCAGATGGTCAAATGCGAACACCACCTGAAGGTGCAGATGGTCAGATGAAAACACCACCGCAAGGAATACAGGATGAGGCAGTAAATAAAGATGTTACAGTGGAGGCAAGTGCTAATACTACTAGCTCAGCTGATATCATCATATTCTCATCAATGGTAGTTCTAATTATTGGTGGAAGTGTATATTTATCAAAAAAACATTTCTAGCAATAGGAGAACCTCAGAGGTCAAGAGAATATCCAGGTATAAACATTCTGAATTAATTTTCAGGGTGTTTTTTTTAATTAGGAATTTATATATTGATAAATAATTTAATAAGGTGAATATCATATATTGAATTACTAAATGTATGTTAACTGTAAAATTAATGTGTTAAAATAAAACTATCTTAATCATGTTACTGGGCCATACTGTAAAATTTTGAAGGCTAGACTTGATGATGTTGCAGGTCTAGAAAAGTTTGTTTCGAAGATACAAATGTTTGGAGATACGGAGACATATATATAAAATCACATTATTATGAAATAAAATTAAATAAAGCATTAAACTTGGAGGTAAGGACATGGATAAATTAAGTCTTCAGCGTAAAGAAATAGAGGAGGTTTATGGTAAGATAAGCCCTTTTGAACTTAAAGATAAATTAATTGATCTTGCAGAGGAATCTAAAAAAAATGGTGCACACTCACTACTGGATGCAGGAAGAGGTAATCCTAATTGGATTGCAGCATCCCCAAGGGAAGCCTTTTTCACTTTTGGTCAATTTGCAGTTGAAGAAAGTCGTAGGGTATGGAGTGATCACGACTTAGCTGGAATGCCAAGTAAGGAAGGGATTTCTGGAAGGTTTTTAGATTTTACAAAAACACATAAAGATGCCTCGGGAATTAAACTTCTTAGTAAAATGATTAACTATGGTGTAACGGTGAAAGGGTTTAATGCTGATGACTGGGTTCATGAATTAGTAGATGGAATAATTGGGGATAACTATCCACAGCCTGATAGAATGTTAACTCATATTGAAAGTGTAGTTAATGATTACCTTATACAAGAGTTATGCTACAATGAGCCTCTTGAAGGAAAGTTTAGGACCTTTGCGGTTGAAGGTGCAACTGCAGCAATGTGCTATATTTTTGATACATTAATTGCAAACAATATACTGTCAAAGGGAGATAAAATTGCACTTATGGCACCAATTTTCACTCCTTATCTTGAGATACCACATTTACCACGTTATAATTTTGAAGTTGTAAAAGTTTTAGCTGATGAAATCACCGAAGATGGCAGGCGCACCTGGCAATATTCTTCAAAAGAAATTGAAAAAATAAGAGATTCAAGTATAAAAGCATTATTTATAGTTAATCCTAGCAATCCAGCTTCTGTTGCAATGAAACCGGAAACAGTTAATCAGCTAAAAAATATTGTTGACAATGATAATCCGGATTTAATGATTATTTCAGATGATGTATATAGTACTTTTGTAGATGAGTTTCGTTCATTAATGGCAGATTTGCCATACAATACAATCGGCGTATATTCTTATTCAAAATATTTTGGCGTAACAGGTTGGCGTCTTGGGACTATTTCACTGTATGAACACAATGTATTTAATAAATTATTAAAGGAGCAGGATGAAGATAAAAAGGAAAGAGCAAGAAGACGTTACGGCGGAATTTCTACTGAGCCAGATAATATACCTTTTATTGACAGAATAGTAGCCGATAGTCGTCAAGTAGCACTTAATCATACTGCAGGGTTATCAACACCGCAACAAGTTCAAATGGCATTTTTTTCGCTATTTGCTATAGTAGATAAAGAAAATAGATATAAAAAGTTAACGAAAAATATTTGCCGTCGCCGCAAAAGACTTTTGTTTGACGGGTTGGGTATAGAACTTCCAATAGATCCTTTTGATGCGTATTATTACACTCAATTTGATTTGTTGGAGTGGGCAGGCCGAAATTATAATGGGGAGTTTGCACAATACTTACAAGAAAATTATAAACCTGTAGACATTCTTATACGTCTAGCAGAGCAGTCTTCCATAGTATTACTCGGCAGTAGTGGGTTCAATGGACCAGAGTGGGCTATCAGAATATCACTTGCAAATCTTAATGATGAGTCTTATTCTAAAATTGGGAAAGTACTTAATAAGATAATGGAGGAATATGCAAGAGAGTGGAGTGACTCTAAAACTATCTAATATATTATATTTCCTCTTGATAAAACCAAAGCTGCTTATATACCATTATAAGCAGCTTGTGGTTCACTTTATTTTCTTTCGATTCTATGAATGAAAATGGAGCCTTCTGGTTTTACTGTATGAGTAAATTGAGGATTAATTGTTTCTACAAAAGTTTTAAACCATGAAAATCTAAGAGAATATAAGGTATCTACATTTGCTCCTGCAATCTCCCAATATGCTCTATGTAAGCATTTAATATTCTGCCACTCTAATACATCAACGTCTTTTATAGTTATATTGTTTGCATTATCACAAGGCATACCTTCAAGTATATATAGATTAAGTGCCTCATAGATATCAAGAGCTGTGGTAGTTTTATAAATATTTTTTGATTGTTTTGCTAACTTGTTAGCTTGATTGTCAAAGACATTAAAGGCAATTTTTTTTGCGTTTTCACCGAATTTATTAATTAAATCTCCTAAAAGTTTTGCTTGACGAGTTTCTGCTGCTGCTATTTTATTCTGTAGCCATCCATGTATGTTATCTGTGTCAATCAAGTCCTCAAGAGGGGCATCCTCTAGGGGGTTACCATACTTTTTATTAATATCATTTACAATTACAGTTACTTTTTCTCCGTAAACTTCCTTAAATGAAATTATTAAATTTATTTCTAGATCTTCTGTTACCTTTATTTTATTGAATAATGAAGTGTGAATTGGTGCTAAAAATCTGCTCATTATAAATTCCTCCTTAATATAAATATAAATATTAATAGTATAACGTAATGTATATCAATTAATCTGTAACATACTTCTTCTCAAGCATTTCTAAAACATCTATATATTCCTTTTGCACGTGATTTTCAGTTGCTATGGATTCAAGTTTTTCACAACTTACGTTTATGTCGACCATGTCAGTCTTACTTAATGCTCTTCTAGCAAAGGCATATATTAATCTGTTTTCTTTATCAATATGTCTTGTTAATAAATCACTATAACATATAGAATTTGCGATTATATCAACTTTTGAATCTAAGTCACCATTTTTAACTCTCAAAAGAGCTTCCTCTAAAAGTTTAATGTGTTGTCTTCCTAAATCATGTTCTATATACATTCCGGATAAGGGCCCTTTTACCATCTTTTCACCTAATTGAGTTTCCAGCTTTTTAAATAGGACAACCTCTTCCTTATTGTGATGATGTTTATCGGCGTAATTTCTAACAAATAAAATCATCTTTTCAAAAGATACAAAATCAACAATATTAGTATTCAATATTTCTATACTTAATTTCCTAAATACTTTTAATCCTCGTGATATATATTTATGCTCATCCATCATTAAATCTATTGCATCCATAATTAAGCCTCCTTGTTTTTTAATAAATTTATGTTTAACGTATTATTGATATTATTAACTTCTTTAATAATATAATACTAGTTTTTATATTATATTACGGTAACTTACGTTACGAATTTTTAAAATAAAAACATCAACCTAAAAACATATTAAACAGAAAAAAGAGGTATAATAAGTGGACATGAAAGATTGTATAAATTTAAAAATTTTTGGCTAGGAGAGGATTCTTGTGAAAAAACTAATTTTAGTAACGTCACCACCAGCAAGTGGAAAAACTTATATCGCAAAAAAGCTTGCCGAATCATTAAGTCATGTTGTCTATCTTGATAAAGATACACTCATAAAACTATCGAAACAGATTTTTGTTGCAGCTAGTAAAGACTACAATAGAAGCTCAGATTTTTTTAATGAAAATATACGTGATTATGAATACGAAACAATAGTAGCACTTGCACTGGAAGCTCTGAATTATGATGATATTGTGCTAATTAATGCACCATTTACAAAGGAAATACGAGATTTGAACTATATCAAAAATCTAAAAACAATATTAAAAGATAAAAACGCATCTTTAGTCGTTATTTGGGTAGAAACTTCAATAGATATAACAAAGCAAAGAATGATTGAAAGGAATTCTGATAGGGATACATGGAAACTTGCGCATTGGAGTGAATATATTGAAGGGATTAATTTTGATATTCCGATTGCATTGGATGACCCTTATATAAAAGATGATTTGCTTATATTCAAAAACTCTTCTAATGAAGAATTCACCGATTCCTTAATAAAAACAATACGTATACTGGAAGAAACATCGAGTAGAAAATAAATGACTAACAACCTTTATGAACTATTACATGGTATAAAAATATAAAGCTAGATAAACTGGATAAGGTTTATCTAGCTTTTTTTATAATATTTTAAATGAAATCAAGTAAATGTTTTTGTTTTATGGATTTGAATATTATGCCATATATTATTATAATAGATGGTGAGTAGTATATTTAAATAAATTAAAATATATAGCAAGAGATTGTCCGAAAGGAGACTTACTAATATGCC
Organism: Clostridium sp.; assembly: GCF_016650035.1. Classification (GTDB taxonomy): domain Bacteria; phylum Bacillota; class Clostridia; order Clostridiales; family Clostridiaceae; genus Clostridium_AD. The sequence continues at coordinate 1,989 of NZ_JAENWM010000034.1, read as the reverse complement.
GATGTTAATAATTCGAAATGATATAACAAAAATGAAAATAGATACCATTGTAAATGCTGCCAACACTACACTGAAAATGGGAGGTGGAGTATGCGGATCAATATTTTCTGCCGCTGGGGCTGAAAAGCTTCAAGAGGAATGTGATTCCATTGGAAAATGCAATGTTTCAGAAGCTGTCATTACAAGTGGCTATAGCCTTCCAGCTAAACATATCATTCATACAGTTGGTCCAATATGGCATGGAGGAAACTCTGGTGAGGCGAATTCGCTACATAACTGCTACATTAATTCACTGAAACTTGCTTTGAAGTATAAGTGCAAAACTATCGCCTTCCCGCTGATATCATCTGGAATATATGGTTATCCGAAAGATAAGGCATTACAGATAGCAATTACTGCAATAGGGGAATTTCTAATAAATCATGAAATGACGGTTTATTTGGTGGTCTATGATAAGAAAGCCTTTGTTTTGAGTGAAAAACTTTTTTCAGCAATTGAGAAATACATTGATGACAACTATGTTGATGAACACCGTATTAGTGAAAGCCAAAGAAATATAGAGTCTTATGAATACAATCAATTTGAAGATATTAATGAGGATTATATAAAATGTGAGAATTGTATCCCGGTTGTAACCGAGATGCAGGGTAAGCGTAGCCTTGAGGATGTAATCAGTCAACTCGATGAGTCTTTTTCACAAATGCTTCTGCGTCTTATTGATGAAAAAGGAATGACGGATGTTGAAACTTATAAGAAGGCCAATATCGACCGGAAGCTGTTTTCTAAGATCCGGAGCTCTAAAAGTTACAACCCTAGTAAAGTCACATCCATAGCCTTTGCCATAGCTATTAGATTAAGCTTGGATGAAACACGTGATTTGTTAAATAAAGCTGGATACACATTGTCTCACAGCAATAAATTTGATGTGATTATTGAGTATTTCATAGAAGAAGGTAATTACAACATCTACAAGATAAATGAGGCCTTGTTCGCTTTTGAGCAAGTTCTACTTGGCGTATAATTGTCGCTTTGAAAGCGACCAATTAATATCGTAATACTGTTATCCTTTAATTATATAGAAGGGGGTTAACAATATGAAAAAAAACTTAACAGAATTGGTATTTATCCTTGATAGGAGCGGGTCTATGTCGGGCCTTGAGAGCGACACTATAGGAGGCTACAATGCACTTCTTAAAAAACAGAAGGAAGAGCCAGGTGAAGCAATTGTAACCACGGTGCTTTTTGATGACAACTATGAGCTTTTACATGATCGAATAAACGTTAAGGGTATTCGCCCTATAACAGAAAAGGAATACTTTGTTTGTGGGTGCACTGCACTTTTAGATGCTATCGGAAAGACAATTAATAAGATTGTGAATGTACAGCGAAATACTAATGAGGAGGAGCGTACTAATAAGGTAATGTTCGTAATCACTACTGATGGAATGGAAAATGCTAGCAATGAATATAATTATGAAAAAATAAAAAAAATGGTTGAATGGCAGAAGAAAAAATACGGCTGGGAATTCATTTTCATAGGGGCTAATATTGACGCTATCGCAACAGCTACAAAATTTGGTATTAGTTCAGACAGAGCAGCCAATTACAATGCTGATGGCGAGGGCACGAGACTTAATTATGAGGCAGTTAGCAACGTTGTCAGTGAACTGCGTGCAAGTAGGCCAATTACTGAAAGTTGGAAAGCTGAGATTGAGGATGACTTTACGAGGCGAAGTAAAAATAATAGACCAGCTAATTAAAGTCAACTATAAATTCAAAAAAACAGTTATCAATTTTAATGCACAACAAAAAGACCATTAAGAAACACGAACAATGGTAAATTTAGTGATTGTTTATTTTAAATTAAGCTACCGACCTAGAATTATTTTCTAAGTACATTCTTTGGTGCAATTTAGGATCTCTTAACTGGTAAGCTTCTTGGTTTTTCAAAATTGCAAATATGTATTTTATAAGCTTATGCATTATTGC
>NZ_JAENWM010000109.1 GCF_016650035.1 Clostridium sp. | reverse complement strand
CTAAAAAGCATGAAATAGTGCTTTTCCAACTTAATTATAAAAATATAAAGCATGGAATATCCATAAATATGGATATTCCATGCTTTTTCTGTTCAAGCTTAAAAACTTTACTGAAAAAAGAGTGCTTTTTCAGTGGCCTCCAGGATGACTACTTCCTTTTTTCAAATTCACAACTACTGAATCATCTCCTACTAGATTATAGCCATCAAAGGAAGGTGCGTTTACTGTATTGTCCCCTCTTGGTGCATCTTTTAGAATCGAGTAAAATAAATCTTTATCATCCTTCACAACACGTGTCGTGATATCATACGTTGTTACATTATCATACCCAAAAACGACTTTCTGTACTTTACTAAGTTCATTCATTATTATAGTAAATGGAACGTACCTTTCTATGGGAGGATTCACTGTATGAGTGAATCCTGGTAGAGCAGATATACAAGCAAAAGTATCTGTGGAATGTAACTCCTCCTTACCGTCCTTTATAACATATTTATCAATCTGGTAATCTGCATACTCTTCTGGGTGAAGTAAAGATTCACCATTGAGAGATATATGTCTTAGCGATGTTAATGCACCTACACTCGGGTTTAATGACTCGTATGTCACATTAGTGCCATATAAGTCTAAACTTTCTAAGTCTGTCCAATTTTTCATGGCTGATATATCTGTAAAAGTGTTCTCACTAAAAGATGCAGTTGTTATACCTGTCCATACAGATAGAGGAGAGATGTCTGATATCGTACCTTCGCCTACAGTAAGGTCTGTTACTATGGTATTGCCATCTAATACTTCCATTCCTTCTAAACTGGTCACACCTGCTGGTATATCTAAGTGTGTTTTTTTACAACGTGAGACATCTCCTGCAGAAAATCTTACATCTTTTCCTTTATCTACCCACTCTTTCATGTAATCTTGTAATATTGCATCCGTGAATACTATCTGCTCCACGTGTGCTGATACACTTGTAGCTGGTAACAAATAAGCTAGTGTTGAAAATGTTAGCAGTAATGATAAAACCTTTTTGAAATTGTTGAACATATGAATCCTCCTATTATTGTATAGTTTTTTTCTTTTTAAGTTTAACTAAAGATAATATTATAAGTAATAACCCTACTGAAATAGGCACTGATGTAGTATCTCTACTTCCTGTTTGCGGATATACTACAGGTATAGTCACTTCTGTATCATCTAACGTAGCAATGACAGTTGCATCTCCACCTGATGTTAAGTCAAAATTCAAACTTGAAGTACCATTAGATGCTACAACCTTACCACTTATAGTTACTGCTAACGACATGCCTGGGTACTTAACTAATATATCATCTGGTACACTTAGCACATGCTTTTCATGCACTACATCACTAAACTTAAAATAACCATCGCTATTTGTAAGTGTAGTTCTAGGGTCAGAGTGTAACGTCATTAATACATTAGCTAAAGGAGTGCCATCAGCTAGTCTTAAGTATCCTTCTACAGTAGAAAGAACTGGTTCCTCTATAACTTTGGGTATATAGTTAAAATTAAGTATCTGTCCAGGATTAATTTTTGTTAAATTACTGACTACAGATGATGCACCTACTAAAGTATAATTAGCTATAGAAGGAGCTTCTGTAGTATAACTGCCTGACAATAAACCTTCTCTTAGTTTGTACAAAGTAGTTGTATCGTCTTTTATAGTGTTAATAGTTAGCGAATATTCTACTGCCTCTTCTACAGGTATCGTGTCGTAAGTGAATGTTACTGTAGGATGATTATTTTCTTTTGTCAAAGTTATAACTGCTGAGGTATCTCCTGTCAGGACATAACCATCAAGAGAAGGTGCCTGTATTGTGTGGTCTCCTGCTGATAAATCTTCTAGAGTTGTGTAAAGTGAATCTACACCATCCTTAACAACATGTGTTGCGATAGCATAATCTACAGTTGTCTCATACTCAAAATTAACTAAGCGTACTTTATTAAGTGCATTCACCGATAAAACAACTGAACTTGGACTAGTAAGAGTATACCCTTCTAGGGACGGTGCATGCACTGTAATAGTTGTACTTGGTATAGTGGGTACTTGGTTAAAATTCTCGGTGTCATAGAATGAAGGCACACCATCTTTTACAACATACTCATTAACCTCGTAGTCTACGAGCTGACCTTGATAGATTAAAAGCACACCATTATGGGATAACCATCTTAGGTTTGTCAATGCCCCTAAACTCGAGTTTAGTGACTCATCCGATACTAAATCGTCGGATAAATTTAACTCTATTAAATTTTCCCATCCTTTCATGACTGAGATATCTCCGCAACCATTTCCATAAAAATTTACAACCTCTACACTTGACCATGCAGTTAAGGAAGATATATCAATTATGTTAGTAAATCCTATGTCTACGCTTTTTAAACCCTTTAGATTACTTAGAGGTGCAATATCAGATAACGTACCTTTACGTATTATGAGGTCTGTTATAGTAGTATTACCATTCAGTACCTCCAACCCACCTAAACTATCTACTCCCCATGGTATAGCTAAAGTTGATTCTGTACAATTCACAACATCTGCTGCAGAAAGTTCTGAGCCTTCTTCTCCTGCCCACGACTCCATGTAAGCCTGCAAATTTGCGTCTTCAAATAGTGGCGGTATATTGATTGCTGATACATTTGTAGCTGGTAACAAATAAGCTACTATTGAAAATGTTAGCAATAATGATAAAACCTTTTTGAAATTGTTTAACATATGAACCCTCCTATTATTGTATATTAAATAAACCTAGTTGCTAAATTCTTACTATGTAAAAGGACTAGTTTTGCTAGTCCTTTAATGCCTGTTAACTAACTTTTTTCAAGTTATCCTTTAGTCATGTACTACACAATTTTATTTATTGGTAGACATATAAACCTATATGTTCATATTGATTGACCAACTAATTAGTTGGATATAAGTAAAGATTTTTCTCTTTATTTTTCTTTCGCCTAAAATCACCAATCAATAAACTAATTAGTGTTTTGCCGCTACCAGTCGGCAATTCCATTGCAATATTTGTTTTTTAAATAATGTTAACATACTTATCTATCATCATAGATTGATAGTCAATCGGTCCCATAATATTTTTTAATTTATTATCCTGATACATTTCTTGTGGAGTACTATAATTAAATTCAATATTGTCTTTCGTCTTAAACTACACGATAACCCCTCCTTACAATCTTATTTTTCAATTTACATTAAATCCATTATGTAACTATAAGTCTGTTAATAAGCATTCTATTTACATATTTCAACAAACATTCATACTTATCCTTCAAAATCCGTATAAAAAAGCAAGAAATTCTATGATTATTTTTCAGAGGGGGTGGCAGTGAATGTGTTGAATGTTGGATTATTAGAGAATACTACCATGAGTAAATTCTTCGTAACTACATTACTTGCAGTTGCAGAGATGGTGAGGAACACGATAATAGAGAGAACACAAAACGGTAAATCAATTGCTAAGACCAAAGAAGGATATAAAGAAGGCAGACCTAAAATCTATACACCAAAACAAATAAATAATGCTATTGGTATGCTAGCGATTAGTTAATATTGATATGTCTGAAACAAGATTATTTAATGAATATTTTTTTTATGGATTGGTTTAATCGTTGCAATAATATTTGTAAGGATTCTTTATGATAAGTGATTAAGATTTAATTGTAAGTAAATTGTGAATAATATATAATAACCTTAATAACTGATGTAGGTGGGGATATATTACGAACAAAAGCAATGACAATCTTAGTGGAAAAGAAAAATATTCCTTGATGTATTGAATAGTATATCCATATTAGAGTGTGAACTTATTGCATTTTTATATAAAAATAAGGGTAAATATATTCAAATGAAGATTGAAGAAATATTTATTTAGATGATGAAAGAAAAATAATGTTAAGACAAAAATCAGGACAGATTACTAATGCTATTATGTTCGTTGTATTATTTATTTCAATTATAGCATTTACATTCATAGGCGTTGAGAAATGGATTATTTTTATCCTTTGGGGCGTAATTGCATTTAAATATATTTGTGGAATTGTAATTTTTTATTATTTCTCTAAAAAAATGTAGGTTATAAATATTAAGATTATAGTGTAATAAATAATTTAGATTAAGGAGGTGTACGCATCCATGTCAGAATTAAAAGAAAAATTAATAAAATCAATTTTACATTCAATTATTATAATGATAATTTCATTGTTCATAACATGTTTAGTTGTTATGAAGTTATCCTTATTTTTACTATCAATGAGTTCTATAATTGGAGTGATATTCTTAATAACCTATATTAAAAAGTCATATAATAAAGAGCATTTGATTATTAATAGTCGGCTATGTATGATCTGTGTGATTTTTATTGGCAGTGTAATCGGGAAAATTATTACGTTATCAAATTTAATTGGAATCGGTATGGGAGTATCAATATTTGATATTATCAGTTTCACTAAAATCGGGTCAAAAACTGCAATTTCTAAAGTTATGGCAAATAAAAAATTGATGTGGAAATTAATAGTATACGGTAAGTCGTTTAAAGATAAAAAACCAATACCAACAAAAGGGTTAGGAGATTTTTTATTTTATACAATATTACTTTCAGGTATATATAAAATAAGCAACAATTCTGACTTCCTATTTTATGGTGTATGTCTAATATTCTTAGGATGTACAATAAATTGGATTATAGTTTCTTTTATATATAATAAAAAATGGTATAAAGGATTTCCAGCAACATTTATTCCATTTATTTTTGTATCATTAATATATTTAGGTTATATTGATATTCTGAAAGTAACTCAATAGTAATTGTGTTACTTTCACTTTGGCTGTATTGTCCATTCCTTAATTTGCTCAATTTGAATGTAGCATAACGTGTGCCTTGTAACGTTTAATGTAATATAAATGATGTCCTAAATATCAAATGCTTGTAGCAGCTCCGCATCAATTGCTCTCTTCATATTGATTAATTAATTTATAGAATGTAGTTTTCTTTAATTCCAATATTTTCATAACATCAATCGCTTTTATAGTGTTTCCCTTATACATCTTGTAATACTTATCCCCTAACTTCGGTACTTCGATAGACTTACGTCCTTTATATTTTCCTGCTGTTACTGCAATTGCTATGCCTTCCATCTGTCTATCCTTTAGGTAGTCACGTTCAAGTTGTGCAACTGCTCCAAATACTGTAAGCATGAATACTCCGGTAGGTGTTGTAGTATCTATAGCTTCCTTTAATGATATAAATATAATGCCCTTACTATTTAATTGTTCCACAAGTTCCAACAAATCTTTAGTGTTACGAGCGAACCTACTTATGCTATCTACAATAAGTTTATCGCCGTTTTTTAATGATGCCATTAGATTACTTTCTGTTACGTTCTTACCGCTAACCTTCTCTATATAAACACATTCCCTTGGTATATTATATTCTTTTGCCTTTACCTCTTGTCTAATGGTATTTTGTTCCTATGAACTAACTCGGATGTAAAAGTAAGTTTGCATGTAATCACCTCGCTATACTTATTATATTAAATCGTCCGTTTAAAGTCCATATATTAAATGAACGGTTTATATGTATATTAACCACCATATAATGCCACTTTGAAGGATATTAGTTCGCGTTCGTCTACGGTATAATCTATACGAACTCTACAGTATTTTTCTCCAAAATAAAAAATCATGACTAACTAATGACTTTTCCAAACTAATTAATTAGGTTTTTTTATTTACAATCACATAAAATTATTTTCAAATGCATACTGTAGTATTTGAATTTTAAACATGAAATCAAGTATTTCGTTTGTTGAAACTCCATTTGTTAGATCAGTACCATTTGCTAGAGATCATCCAAAAATGTTTCCCAAAGTTTTTTTACTTTTTTTAGTTGAGAAATCAAAATTAAATTCATCAAGCTGGATATTGTATGGAAATTGTTCTACCCCACATAATAAATTGTCTCGCATTTTATCTATAAGCAAGATTTTTTTATATTAATAGGTAGCTCAACAATTGACTTGTAACCTCAGCAACTAGACCCTCTGGTTCTACTTATAAATTTCAGCTTGCCATTCATGGCCCTTTTCACATATCCACCATACTTTTCTAGTATAAAATCAAATAATAAGGGTTCTCTTTTTTAGGAGAACCCTCTTTATTCAATAAAGTCAATAAAATTATTTTGAATATTTTTAATTATATCGTTGAAATCATTAAAGATAAATATATATTTTTTCCCTTTTTTAGACTTTTTAAAAAAACCTATAGTCTCTAACTCTAATAAATCTGTTCTAGCAGTTTCATATGAAATTTTAAATTTCTTTTTATATTCATCAATCGTTATAAATTTTTTATCAATAGTAATAAAATGATTTACTATATTTTTTTGACGTTTCTCTAGTATAATGCCAGCTTTTTCTAGGACATTTTTTATAAGTTTCCTACCAAATTCTTTTCTAAAATTATTTTTAATCTTACTAATTGAACGTACAATCATGCTACTATAATATTTAATAAAGTAAGTCATATCACTACCATATTCTTCTGTATTTTCGATTGCATCGTAGTAACGGTTCTTCTCTTCATTAATCACACTAGATATAGAAAAGAATTTAAAGAACTTATAGCCGTTTTGTAATAAATACATATAGGATACGGCACGAGCAGTTCGTCCATTTCCATCAAAAAATGGATGAATGTAAACAAAATAAAAATGGATTATACAAGCCTTAGTAACAGGATGATAATTGTTATTAGAATTCATGAAATCTAATAATGAATTCATTAAATCTTGCACTTGAAGATAAATTGGAGCTGTGTAAGTAACTTTATTAGATTTAGAATCCCAAACATAAACAGCATCTGTTCTATATTTTTCTACTATATCATCATCATTAAGTGTATCTTGAGTGAGTATTCCGTATATAGATAGAACAATATTTTCATCTAATGTTTCATCAAGATGATCATTTATATATAATAGTGCACGATAATTGTTCATTATCATTTTTTCACTTTTATTCGAAGGTTCTAAATGTTTTTCAATCATCTCTTTTGTTCTTCTCTTAGTTGAAAAGGCTCCTTCTATTACACTAGAATTAAAAGCCTCATCAATTAGAGCATCAGCTATTACAGAAACTTCTAAATCCATAGGTACAGCGTTAAATAAATCTTCAGTAGCTGAATTATCTATTTTTTCAATATTATTGATAATTTCATTATTCAAATTAAACCAAAAGTTAAGTGAAGACTGGTCTATAAGCGGTATTTCAATTTTTGTAAGTCTTCTCATATCCATTAATTTATTCCAAAATTCATTTAAGTCTGTATTATTAGGTACACGATATTCAATTTCTTTTTTTGATAAATATCTTTCATTAAAATTAGTAATTAAATCTTTCATTTATAAAGTCACCTCCCTATATTTAAGTATGATCATTTTATATATTTTTATACTATTTTACTACTAATTTATTACTAATTCAATACTAATTCAATAAAAAATAGTACATAAGTATAAAAGACAATAATCGAGTAAAGAAAACATTTTCCAATATTTTAATTATTCACCTTAAATATAGTCATTCCTATATTTAATTTAAGATATAACTCCATGTTATCAACATATTTTCATTAACACTTTTATTTTCAAATTCACCCACTACTTTAAACCCTAGAAGATTTAAAATTTCCAGGGTTTACATGGTGGGACAAGAGAATATCCAAACTCCTCGGTTCCTAGCTAAAGGAAACTCTATTATTTGATATTATATGTTATATTCAGTGCTATTATGTGCATACTTTTTAAAAGCGATTCTTATTGTTCCTTAGCATGTTCGTTTTCTACATATTCATTAGTATCATATTAATAATCTAATATACAAGATATGCTAATACTAATAATTCAACATATTGCAAAGTCATTGGGAAGGTTTTTACAATAATTGTTCTATAATTTTATTACTGTAATTCCAATTCATAGGATGAGAGGATCTATAATATTTAACACTTGATCCATTATATTTGTCCATAATAACCGTATCTATATATGGTTGTATTTTTAACAGCAATTAATTATTGCCTGCGGGGTATAGTTAACTAGCCAATTGCTAAAATCCTCTTTATATTCTTTCGTTACAAATAGTCAATATATATTTGATACGTTTCAAAAATATAATTTCAATTTATTGATACCATTCAATCTATTGGTATATGGTAATTGTAATACCGTTCCATTAAGCACACATTATGATACCCCCTTTTATCCTTAGACTACAGTATTTAACATTACAACTAAAATTTATATACCCATAAAAACTACATATAAATTCCCCCAGTACTAGGTTATACATATTTAAATGCTATCTATAGTTTCAAGCCCCACCCCCTTTAACTACCGCATGTAGTATTCACAGTTTTGTTAATAATTTAAAACATAACAAAAGAACCTAGAAACATTACAACTTTTAGGTTCTATATTATGCATCGGTCAGAATTCAGACCTGTGACCAACCGGTTCGTAGTTATTATACATAAAGATTTTTGAGGTTTTATTATAATTGTACAAGCTCCTATGTGTTGGCGTTAAAGCATTTATTGATTTTATAAGTTCTTTATAAATCGTACAAGACTTATAATTTTGCCAACAAATCTGCCAACAAGTAACTTATTTATCAAGTTTAAACCCTTGAAAGATTATATTATTTATACTCTAATTAGAAATACATAGTTATTGATATTAATTCTGCTAAATTTTATGGTATGTACCAAAATTTAATTTTCCCATTCTTCTAAAAAATCATGGATTTGATCATTTGGCATTGCCATCCCAGAAGTAAACTGGTGAAATATATTCTCATTACCACCTAAATTTATACCCACAATCTCCAAGTCTTCATTAAGTAAAGCACCGCCGCTACTTCCTCCAGATATTATAGCTGAATGTTTTACATTTGGATATTGTGTTTTTCCTGCTTCATCATTAAAGAACCAAAGTTTCTTACTGCTTATTTTTCCTGCAGTAACTATGTTTCTTTTACCATTTGGATTACTCATAGCTGCTACTTTATCCCCATATTTAGGGATATCTTCAGCCAATGACAAAGCAGTATAGACTTTATCACTAATAAAACTAATCAAAGCTAAATCATATTTTACGTTCGTGTATTCTACTACAATTTTAGGAAATTACTTGTAATAGTTCGCCAATCCCATATATTTGCCCCCCATTTTTAGTGAATCTTTAAAGTCCAGGTCATCATATCCCATAACGATAATTTGAGTTTTATCTACATCATCCAATTCAGAAATAACATGATTGGCCGTTAGTGCAAAGTACCTATTTCCTCCCTTACGGATAATCACTCCACTAGCTCCAGCTGAAGCTGCTATAGAACTGCTGTTTTCACCATTTCTATAATTAAGTTGAACAATCTTAATACTCGCTGAAAGTGCATTACTTTCGACATTTTCTATAAATTCTCTATTCATCGCTTGATTGTAGAATGACTTAATTGATGGACGAAAAATAGAAATGATTATAATGGAAACGCATATCATTCTAATTATTATTTTTTGTTTAGTTTTAATCTACATCACCTTCCTAAATAGTGTTGTCTCTTTGTACTTTATAGATATAACAATATGTCTAGAATATGTTTTGTTATATGGTGTCTGACTATTTAACCAACCTTTCCCATTTATCAGGAACGAGTAAGCATAACCCTGGATTAACACATTTATTTTCTATTATATAATCATTAGGCGTATATCTAAAAGGTTTTCCAATTATTTTATTAATTCCAACTAAAGTTTTCATATTCAAAGTATAAGTCAGTTATTTATCATATGATAGCAATATAGTATCTATAATTTTCTCATCCAATTCATAGTAATCATTCTGTAATTCACTAAACCAACCTTCATAATATATAGAAATTGGTCCCCCCATTCCATGTGGGCACCCAGTATTAGTTGATTGATTTTAATTAACATAACACCACCAACTGGCTGAATTATAAGTACTCCTAAAGTACTAACTTCTTTTTCAAACTCGTCAAGTTTATCTTTCATAACAATACAATCAATATATCCATAACCTACAGCTTCTACTTTATACCTTGTCATTAAATTTTCTAATTGTTCCACTTTTTCTTCCTATTTAATTGTAAAGAATCATAGTACTTCATATTAATTTAACCCCTTTATATGAGATAATTGAGACGTACTTGAATACAAGTTTGACATAACTCTTTAACTGAAAAATGTCTTCAGATATCACTGATATGACCTACCCCTATCAATTTTTATACTTTTTTCAATACCGATAGGTGAGCCACCGCTTTTACCACCATAGGTGGCAGTCAGAGTAGCCTTTCCCCCGGTTCACACCGTACGTGATAGTTTCCCATCATACGGCGTTCCATCTATACAGCTGTTTTTACATGTGATTT
>NZ_JAENWM010000167.1 GCF_016650035.1 Clostridium sp. | reverse complement strand
TTTTGTGTATAATTCATATTGAGTACCTCCACTGATAATTATAAATTAGGGATAAAAGTTGCAACTGTTATACCCTGTATTTTATCAGTAGGTGCTCTTTTTTTCAAAACTCATTTTAATTCATAACAGGAATGCTCCTTTCATATTTTAATAATTACATTGGTGGCATTCCTGCCATCATCAAAGCCATCATTGTTTCACTCATGTTTGATAAACTTGATTTCATTATCTCATTATCCTCTTGAATTAATTCCATTTCCGTCTTTGGAATATCCTCTAAAATAGCTACATTTGGTGTAACGCTTATGTCTATTAATGACATTACATCATCAGTAATTTTAATTCTTTTGCCATCAGGTATTTCTACCCATAAAAAAGGAACTCCAATTGGTTCTCTAACACCACCACTTTTAATATCAAGTATATATCCTGTTGAATCATAAATTATTAATGTATTCATTTGTTAATACCTCCTTATTAGCTATATGCTTTCCACTGTATAGAACCATACGCTCTGAGATTTTTCATTATAAATCCACTACTATTAACAGTAAAAGTTCTAACACCAACAACTCCACCTTTAGCATAAGGGATTTCTGTAAGGTTTATCCTAAGTCCTACACCCCAATCTGATATAGTTATTGAATTGTCAATATTGTATTCCATTAATGTTGCATCGTATGTGTATCGTTCGTAATAAGCACCCTCACTTTTTAAACTGACTATTATAGTAGATGGCTGAAAACTAAGCCCAGCTACTGTAAATCCTCCAATCGAATCACTTCCGCCCACTCCACTAGCATAAAACTTTCCACCTAAACTTGCTATAGTAGGTTCTACATGAGTTCCTGTTATCTTTACTTTAGCATCTGTATTATAAGCAGTTTTTCCTGTTTTAATATCACTAGCAATCACATTGCCTGTTAATGCTAGTATTCCTATCAATCCTGTATCATCATCATTAGAGAATGTCTTCCCTGCTAGTACATCTCCAACAACGGAATTACCTTCTGCACTAGCTTTAAGAAAAAAACAATCACTTGCTAAGTTGTACCAAACAGTTACCGCTTTTCCACTTGTTAAATTAGGTGCAGTAGTTGTATTAGGCTTATATAGCGGTTTACCATTAATTGTAGTTGCACCACTATTATTATTAGCACTTACTATAAATGTTTTAGTAAATAAGTTTGTTAATGTTGTAATCGCTAAAGTTATTGCAGTTGCAGTTCCTGTTGCTAGTTGTGTCGAGTTATTTGCCTATTTTGAAACAAACTATTTTATGTAGAGGTCATGGAAACTAGTCATATAGCTAGAGTTCGCTATAGGATAAAACACGAACTTTATAAACATGCATCTAATTTAGAGATACATTCTTTTAATAAGTAATAATCTGTTTAGAAGAGCAATTAAGTATTTAATTGAAAACAATGTATAATAGAGAAGTATGGAACGGAGCATATGCAATTCTATATATAGATTTTCAAAAACTTCAAATGGAGGGAAAAATTATGGCTATAAGAGAAATATTATTATTAGGGAATGAAAATTTGTACAAAGTTTGTACAGAAGTTTCAAAAGATGAAATTAATAAGGCACGAGAAATCATTGAAGATTTACATGATACAGTGGTGGATTTTAGAGAGAAATTTCGTTTTGGAAGAGCAATAGCAGCTCCTCAAATAAATGAACTACATAGAATAATATATATAAAATCTGATGACACCTCTATTGCGTTTATAAATCCTAGACTCGAATTTATAAATGGTGAGAAATTTGAAATGTGGGATGATTGTATGAGTTATCCAGGGTTAGAAGTAAAATTATATAGATATAAAACGTGTAAAGTTTATTACAAAGATTTGGATTGGGCAGATTGTAGTATAGAATTTACAGGAGATTTAGCAGAACTAATTCAGCATGAATATGATCACCTAGATGGTATACTCGCTGTACAGAGAGCAATTGACAATAAATCTTTTAGAATAAATAAAAACAAGTCAGGTTGTTTCTAGTTTTTTAATAAAAAAATAGTTATTATATGTTAAAGACAAATGTCGTGAAATAAAATTTGAACTAAACCGCTAACAGCGGTGGCAGACAAGTGCTAATTATGTTAATTTAATTTTTACTTAAATAAAATAGAAAGAAATATCCTAGTTACTAAGATACTTCTTTCTTATAATGGACACTTCCTATAAACTTTTATTGT
>NZ_JAENWM010000050.1 GCF_016650035.1 Clostridium sp. | reverse complement strand
CTTTCATATTTAAATCTACCTTTCTGATTATCAACACCCCATTTGTACAATCTTATGAGGTATATTCTACACTATATTTTTGTATGTTTGGGACATAATCAAAAACGGTATACTAAGACATTATCATAAACGGATCATAGATTAGAATTAAATGATTGCAAAACATCTTTACAAAACTATAAATAACCTATATAATAAACATTAAATTGAATTTTTAATATATGGATAGGTCATTAATCGCACAAATGCAATTATTAGTTGAAAATAAAAATAGGTAGATAACAGGAGGTAAATAATGAAAAAGGTACAAATATCAGATTATATTGACGCTCATAATAGGGAAATAAATAATTTACAACCAAATCATGATAATCAACCAGAGTTATTTAAAGAAATATTCCCATATTCAGAAATTCCAAAGATGGTTTTTGGGGGTGAACAAATTCCGATGTTTGTACCTAAAGATATTTGGATTACTGATACTACTTTTAGAGATGGACAACAGTCTATGGATTCATATACTGCGAAGCAAATTATTAAAATATTTGACTATCTACACAAACTCGATAATAATTCGGGAATAATTAGACAAACAGAATTTTTTTTATACACTGAAAAGGATAGAAATGCAGTTAGGAAGTGCTTGGAAAGGGGATATGAATTTCCAGAAGTAACGTCCTGGATAAGAGCTAATAAGGAAGATCTTAAGCTTGTAAAAGATATGGGAATTAAGGAAACGGGGATACTTATGTCCTGTTCTGATTATCATATATATAAAAAATTGAATAAAACAAGGCAAGAAGCTATGGATTTATATATTTCACTAGTGGAAGAAGCTTTAGAGAATGGTATAGTTCCAAGATGCCATTTTGAAGATATAACTAGAGCTGATTTTTTTGGTTTCGTAGTGCCACTTTCACAAAAACTTATGGAACTTTCTAAGAAATCTGGTATAAAGGTAAAAATTAGAGCGTGTGATACACTAGGCCTTGGATTACCTTATTCAAGAACGCAACTACCAAGAAGCGTAGAAAGTATCATACATGGATTAAGAGTTTATGCGGGGGTTCCCGCGGAGTACCTTGAGTGGCACGGACATAATGACTTTTATGCTGTGGTACCAAATGCTACTACAGCATGGCTACATGGTTGCAGTGCTATAAATACTTCTCTATTTGGTATTGGGGAGAGAACAGGTAACTGCCCGCTGGAAGCTATGATTATAGAATATGGTCAAATAAAAGGAAATGTAAAAAATATGAATCTTAAGCTTATAACTGAAATCGGACAATACTTTGAAGGTGAATTTAAATATAGTATTCCACCTAGAACACCATATGTAGGTAGCGAATTTAATGTTACTAGGGCTGGCATACATGCGGATGGAATATTAAAAGATGAAGAAATATACAATATTTTCGATACTGAAAAAATATTAGGTAGGCCAATTGTTGTTGCTGTCAATGAACATTCAGGGCACGCAGGTATAGCGGCTTGGGTTAATACTTATTTTAGATTAAAGGGTTTACACAAAATAGGTAAAAAAGATGAAAGAATTAATACTATAAAAGAGTGGGTAGATAAGGAGTATCAGACAGGCAGAAACACTGTAATGAAAAACGAAGAATTGGAACCAATTGTAAAAGAATGTATTCCAGAGTTAAGTATTAAAGCGCAAAACACTGCAGCTTGTTAAGTTTAA
Organism: Clostridium sp.; assembly: GCF_016650035.1. Taxonomy (GTDB): domain Bacteria; phylum Bacillota; class Clostridia; order Clostridiales; family Clostridiaceae; genus Clostridium_AD. Next base: position 26,224 of record NZ_JAENWM010000050.1, on the reverse strand, counting down.
ACTATTTATGAAGAAATGGAGGGAGCATTATGAAATTTACTGCAGCTCAAAAGATAATTAAGACTCATTTAGTTAAAGGTGAAATGATTGCTGAAAGCGAAATTGCAATTAAAATAGATCAAACTCTAACTCAAGATTCTACAGGTACAATGGCCTATCTTCAATTCGAGGCTATGGGAATTAATAAAGTTTTAACTAAAAAATCTGTTGCTTATATAGACCATAATATTTTACAAACAGGAGCGGAAAATGCAGATGACCATCTATATATACAGGGCGTTGCGAAAAAACACGGAATATATTTTTCAAAACCTGGTAATGGTATTTGTCACCAAGTTCATTTAGAAAGATTTGGAGTACCAGGGGAAACACTACTTGGTTCAGATAGTCATACTCCTACTGGCGGAGGAATAGGAATGCTTGCCATAGGGGCGGGAGGCCTTGATGTAGCGGTAGCAATGGGCGGTGGAGAATATTACATATTAATGCCTAAAATTGTAAAGGTAGAATTAATAGGTAAGCTTAACCCTTGGGTTTCAGCAAAAGATATTATATTAGAATTACTAAGACGATTAACAGTTAAGGGTGGAGTTAATAAAGTATTTGAATATGCAGGTGAAGGTATTAAGAGCTTAACAGTACCAGAAAGAGCAACTATTACAAATATGGGGGCTGAACTTGGAGCAACTACTTCAATTTTCCCTAGCGATGAAGTGACTTATGAATTTTTAAAAGCACAGAATAGAGAGAGTGATTATGTAGAGATTAAAGCAGACGAGGGTGCATTATATGATGAAGTAATTAAAATAGATTTATGCACAGTTGAACCTTTAGCTGCTTGCCCTCATAGTCCAGATAAGGTAGTACCTGTATCGTCATTAAAAGACATAAAGGTAGACCAAGTGTTAATAGGAAGCTGCACTAATTCATCCTATGTTGATATGATGAAAGTATCAAAAATACTCAAGGGAAAAACTATTCCTGATGAAGTGTCACTTGCTATTTCACCAGGTTCAAAACAGGTTTTAAGTATGCTTTCAAAAAATGGTGGTCTTTCTAATATGATTGATGCTGGTGCAAGAATTTTAGAAAGTGCATGTGGTCCATGTATAGGAATGGGTCAATCACCTTCAACAGGGGCAGTGTCACTAAGAACTTTTAATAGAAACTTTAAAGGAAGATCTGGAACGGTATCAGCTAATGTTTATATTGTGAGTCCTGAAGTGGCAGTTGCATCAGCACTTGCAGGGTTTATAACGGATCCAAGAGAGCTGGGGGGCGAAATGAAAGTTCCTATGCCGGAAAAATTCACAATCAATGATAATTTAATAATAAGCCCAGCTATGGATGGTAAAGATATAGAAATAAAAAGAGGTCCTAATATAAAGCCATTCCCAATAGCGGAAAAATTAAAAGAGACAGTCATGGGTAAAGTGCTAATTAAAGTAGAGGATAACATTACAACGGATCATATAATGCCATCTAATGCTAAATTACTACCCTTTAGGTCTAATATTCCATACTTATCGGAGTTTTGTTTAACTCCTTGTGATGAGAATTTTCCTACCTTGGCTAAAGAGCAGGGTGGTGGGATTATAATTGCTGGCGCAAATTATGGCCAAGGCTCCAGCCGTGAGCATGCGGCACTGGCACCTCTATATTTAGGTATTAGGGCTGTTATAGCAAAATCTTTTGCAAGAATTCACAAGGCTAATTTAATCAATAATGCTATAATACCATTAGTATTTGAAAACGCTAATGATTATGAAGATATAGACTTCATGGATGAGTTAATTATTGAAGATGCTATAGAGCAAATTAAAAAAGGTATTGTTATTGTATTTAACAAAACAAAAGGAGTTTATTATAAAACTTTACCAGAGGTGACGGAAAGAGAAAAAGATATGCTTATATATGGTGGATTAATAAATCTTATGAAAAACAGGGAAAAGGCAGGTGAATAGAAGTATGGGATACAATATCACACTTATACCAGGCGATGGAATTGGACCTGAAGTAACTTCTGCGGCTGTTAAAGTAATAGAGCAAAGCGGAGTTAAAATTGCTTGGGAAATAGTACGTATGGGTGCAGAGGTTATAGAGGAATATAATACTCCTATACCTTCCTACGTTTTAGAAAGCATTAAAAAAAATAAAATTGCACTTAAAGGGCCTGTAACTACACCGGTTGGTATGGGGTTTAAAAGTGTTAATGTTACATTAAGACAGGAATTAAACCTTTATGCTAATATTAGGCCTATAAAAACATTTGAAGGCGTTCCATCGAGATATGAGGACGTAGATTTAATAATAGTAAGAGAAAATAGTGAAGATTTATATGCAGGAATAGAGCATATGGTTACAGAGGATATTGCTGAGAGTATAAAGATAATAAGCAAAAAAGCTAGTGATAGAATAGTAGAATATGCTTTTAAATTAGCAAAAGAGCAAAATAGAAGTGAAGTAATAGCTGTTCACAAAGCAAATATTATGAAGCTCTCTGATGGATTATTCTTAAGATGTGCAAGAAATATAGCAGATAAGCATAAAGATATAGCCTTCGGGGATGTTATAGTTGATGCTATGAGTATGAAACTTGTGATGAATCCAGAAAAATACGATGTGCTTGTAATGCCTAACCTATATGGAGATATTTTATCAGATATGGCAGCAGGTTTAATTGGAGGACTAGGACTAGTTCCAGGGGCAAATATTGGAGAAGAAGGAGCTGTTTTTGAGCCAGCTCACGGGTCGGCTCCGGATATTGCTGGGAAAAACATAGCAAATCCTGCTGCCTGCATTCTATCCGGTGTTATGATGCTAAGATATATAGGGGAAAAAGACGCAGCAGATAAAATAGAGAAAGCGGTGGAAGCTGTTTTAAAAGAAGGTAAATATTTAACTTGTGATTTAGGTGGGACCACTGGGACTCGCGAGTTTGCTGAAGTGGTTATTAATGAAATGGTTAAACAGAAAAATTAATAGATATAAATCTTAATGGTTACTAATAAATAACTCATTGGCATAGTGCTTATGAGTTATTTTTATATATAAGACTAAAATGAACATGTATTTGGTATAATGAAATAAATATATTAGAGTGATTTGCATGACCAAGCGAAAGGATATAACTTTAAAATGAGAATTAATAAACTTCTTAGCAATTATGGTATTTGTTCAAGAACAGATGCGAGTAGGTTAATAAAGAAAAATAGGATAATAGTAAATGGTGAGATGTGCACGCCTGGACAGTGGGTGGAAGAAGAGGATAGTATTCTTATTGATAATGAGACCATTATCCGAAAAGATAAAATATATATTGCACTAAATAAACCTGTAGGAATTACTTGTACTGCAGCAAAGACGGTGGAGAAAAATATAATTGATTTTATGAATTGTCCGGACTATATTTTTCCTGTTGGTAGACTGGATAAGGACTCTCAAGGATTAATATTAATGACAAATGATGGGGAGCTAGCAAATAAAATATTAGAATCGGAAAACCAACATGAGAAAGAATATATAGTAACTGTAAATAAGCCTTTTAATGATCTTTTTATAAAAGGAATGTCTGAAGGTGTGCAAATTCGCAGTGTTAATACAAGGCCTTGCAAAGTTAGTAAGGTAGATGCTTACACTTTTCGCATTATTCTAACGCAAGGATTAAATAGGCAAATTCGTAGAATGAGTAAAGTTTTTGGATATACAGTTGTGAGACTCCAGCGAACTCGGATTATCAATATAAATATCCATGGGATAGATGTTGGTGCATGGCGTAACCTTACAGAAAAAGAGGTATTAGAACTAAGAACATATGGGAAATAAATTAAATGAATTCGAAATTTCTTATAAAATTTAATGCTTTCAGCTACTAAATGTGGTATAATGAGAATAATGTAGTAAAATAAACATGTGTGTTATAGAGAAAATTGAGTTGTAAATAAAAATTTAGGGAAATATTGAATTATACATTATTTAAAATCCCTTATAAGGCATAAGAAAAAAATAGGCTAGTATGCTGACTGGTTATTTTTTTGAAGATGCCTAAATAGAAGAAAGAGGTGTCCTATCATAAAAAACGGAAATGAAAATAAAACAGAAATCACTAAAAAAGAAACTCCTAAAGTAGAAGTAAAATCTAATAAATACCAAACGCTAGAAGAAGTTACTTATTTAAAATTAGTTAAAAAAGATGGTACTACAATTGATTGTAAAATAGACACGGAAGATTTACAAAAAGTATTAGAAAAGGGCCGTTGGTTTGCAGAATGGAATAAAGATTTTAATAATTTCTTAGCTCAAAATTTAGGTAGTTATTATATCGAAGAAAAGAAATATAGAAGAAAGCAAAGTTTGCAATCATTTATATTAGACGTTCATCCAAAATCACCTGTAAGACATATCAATGGAGATACTTTAGATAATAGAAAATGCAACTTAGAAGTATATAATCAGAATACAATTAATGATTATGAAGAATTAGATGAAAATTCTGTTGCTGTAATATTAAGAGATAGATATGGCAAGGAAAAAACTAGAACAATAATTGATAAAGAAGATATTAGTAGAGTAATTAACGATACTTATACATGGGTTCTATTTAAGAAATATACCGAACCTTACGCTGTAGCAAATACTCCAAACGGAAAAATCTACTTAAATAGATTTATAATGAGTACTCCAGAAGATATGATTGCTCATCCTATAAATCTAAATACCTTAGACAATAGAAAAGCTAATCTTGAAAATAAAAAGGTTGACTTAGAATTTGTTAAGCCAAGTGAAGAAATAGAAGAATAATAAGTATTAAAAAAGCAGTATAGAAGATATCTTCTATACTGCTTTTTAAAATTCAAAGATTAATTTAATCAAATATTGCTAATGCTTAAAGTACTATATAACAATATGTTATGCTGCATAACACATGCTTATTACAAAAATCTCTAATATTGTATTATAATTAATATATAGTTGATATAAAATTAACAAAATAAATTCAATTGAGTTAAAAGTGTAATTATAATCCAATTATAGGGGACATAACGCTCTTTTGTTTATGATAGGTATTTAATCGAAAGGCGGTATAATAGTGAATAAAAAAACTGCATATGAAAAAATGTTAACTATTGGGACAATACTTGTTATTTTAGCATTATGGATGCTAGTAACAATGCTCGGATGGGTTGATCCTAAATTAGTACCATCTCCACAATCAGTATGGACTGCGTTTGTTGATATTTTGCAAAATGGGTACAAGAATTACACATTGCTACATCATTTAGGAGCAAGTATGCAAAGACTTCTTATTGCTTTCTTAGCAGCAGCTGTCCTTGCAGTGCCTTTAGGACTTGCAAGTGGTTATAATTCCAAGATTAGAGCAATTTTCGAACCTGTTATAGAATTTTATCGGCCGCTTCCACCACTTGCTTATTACACACTTTTAGTTTTATGGCTAGGAATTGAAAATGGGTCTAAAATTGTACTTTTATTATTAGCTTGCTTTGCACCAATATACATTTCTTGCGTATCAGCCGTTATGAAAATAAAAGAAGAATATATAAATAGTGCATGCACTGTAGGTGCAAGTAAGCTACAAATATTTATGTATGTAATATTCCCAGCATGTTTACCTGATATATTTATAGGGCTTAGAACGGCATTAGGTGTTGGTTATACTACTCTGGTATCAGCTGAAATGGTTGCAGCAAACTCGGGTATTGGGTGGATGGTATTAGATGCAAGTCGGTATTTGAGAAGTGATATTATTTTTTTAGGAATTATTATAATGGGTATAACAGGTATATTATTAGATAGGGGCATACAATTTATTGAGCACAAGATTATTCCATGGAAAGGTAAAGAATAAAAAATATTAATATTATAAGGAGTGGTAGTTATGAGATTTAAAAAAGTAATATCCAATGTTATAATGACAACATTAATAGCAACATTATTTGTAGGATGTGGAACTTCAAAAGATGATGAAAATAAAACAGCTTCATCAGGTGTACCTGAGGTGGTAAATATAGGTACTCAACAAATGCCTAATGACGAGAAAATTGCTATATCAAAAGGTTTTTTTGAAGAAGAGCTTGGAGTGAAAGTTAATATTATTGAATTTCAGGCAGGGGATATAAGAAATGCCCTTGTTTCAAAGGACATTGATTTTGCCTTGCTTGGGTCATCTTCTGCAACGCTTGGGATTGCAAGCGGTATCGATGTAGAATTGATTTGGATACACGAACTCTTAGGTGATGCAGAGAGATTAGTAGCTAGAAATGGTTCAAATATTAATTCGTTGCAAGATCTTGTAGGGAAGAAAATTGCTACTCCATTCGCTACAACAACACATTATAGCTTATTAAAGGCTTTAGAGATGAATGGTATTTCTGAAAAAGATATAACACTACTTGATATGCAAATGCCTGAAGTGTATGTGGCTTGGCAAAGAGGTGACATTGATGCAGCTTATGCATGGGAACCTACACTTTCTAACCTTTTGAAGGACGGAAAAACAATAATTTCAAGCAAGGAAATGGCTGAAAAAGGTGTTATTACATCAAATGTAGAGCTTGTTAGACGAGAATTTGCGCAACAGTATCCAGATATTGTAACAAAATATATAAAGGCTGTAAATAAATCTGTTAAACTATATAATGAAAATCAAGCAGAGGCAGTTAAAACAATTTCAGATGCTTTAGAAATTACACAAGAAGAAGCAGCAAAACAGATGGAGGGTTCTATTTGGCTTACCGCTGAGCAGCAATTAGATGCAGCTTATTTTGGAACGAGTGATAAAAAAGGCGATTTAGTAAATTCATTAAAAGATACAGCTGATTTTCTCTATGAACAAAAAAGTCTTATGTCTAAACCTGAATTATCTACTTTTGAAGATGCAGTAAATCCATCATATATAGAAAGTGCTTTAAAATAATCTAAAAGCAATATAATAGAAATGGGGAATTTTTATGGATGAGGTATCAAAAGATAGAGCAGATTATGTTGTAACATTAAAAGATATAAATTTAAGGTATTCAGGTGAAAAAGGTGAAGTTGTTGCTCTAAAAGATATAAATTTAGACATTGTGCAAGGAGAATTTATATGCGTACTTGGTCCATCAGGTTGTGGTAAAAGTACCTTGCTCAAAATTATTGCGGGATTTCTTAAGCCTTCAGAGGGTGAAGCTAAAATGGACAATGAAATTATTACTGGACCTGATTGGCATAAAGGTGTTGTTTTTCAAAGCCCTGTCTTATATCCGTGGTTAAATGTTCAAGATAATGTTGCCTTTGGTCTAAAAATGAGGAAATTACCCAAAAGTGAAATTATAGAATTAACTAATAAATATATAGAATTTGTAGGCCTTAAGGGTACTGAAAATCATAAATCCTATGAACTTTCTGGAGGTATGAAGCAAAGAGCTTCGCTTGCAAGGGTTTTGGTGAATAATCCTAGGATGATTTTAATGGATGAGCCATTTGGAGCATTAGATGTTTTAACAAGGAGAAATATGCAAACTTTAATAAGAAAGGTTTGGACTAAAACAGAAAATACAGTTTTCCTTATTACTCATGATGTTGATGAGGCATTAGCACTTGCCACAAGAATTATTGTAATGTCAGGTAGCCCGGGTAAAATCCTTAAGGAATATAATATAGATTTCACTTATGAAAATCCAGGTGTAAATCAAAACAATGTAATATATACATCTAAATATATTAAGATAAGAGAAGAAATTTTGAATATTATAAGTAGCCAAAATGAAGAGTTAAAGTTCTCATAAAATTCATATATAGCAATCTCTTATACTGCATAACAGATTGCTATTACAGAAACTAGTAAGATTGTATTATAATTAACACATAGTTTGGTATAAATTTAACAAAAACATAATATTATATGGAGGGGTTTATATGAGTAAAAAATATTTAATAGTAGGTGGAGTTGCAGGTGGGGCATCAACAGCAGCGAGACTCAGAAGACTTAGCGAAGAGGATCAAATAGTAATGTTCGAAAGAGATTCCGATGTATCTTTCTCAAACTGTTGCCTGCCATATCACTTAAGTGGAATAGTAGAAGAAGCGGATAGTCTAGTGCTTATGCATCCAGACAAATTTTTAGCTCAATACAATATAGAAGCTAGAATACATAGCGAAGTCATAGATATAGACAGAGAGAATAAGGCAGTTAGAGTTAAAAACACACTAACTGGAGCAGAGTATACAGAAAACTATGACAAGCTAATTTTATCTCCAGGTGCAAAGCCTATACTTCCTCCTATCAAAGGAATTGAAGATGTAAAGGTATTTACTGTTAGAAATGTTGTGGATATAGAAAAGCTAAATAAATATGTGAAGAAAACGGGAATACAGAATATATCAGTAATAGGTGGAGGCTTCATAGGAGTTGAAGTTGCAGAAAACTTAAGAGAAGCAGGAAACAATGTAACGTTGGTTGAAGCTATGGCTCATATCATGAAACCGTTTGACTACGATATGGCTCAAATTCTTCACAAAGAATTACGTGATAAGGGTGTAAATTTAATAGTAGGAGATAAAGTAAGTTCTTTTGAAAAGGATACTGTTGTTTTGGAATCAGGTAAAAGGGTAGAAACTCAAGCAGTAGTTATGGCAATTGGTGTACTTCCAGAAACTTCACTTGCAGTTAAGGCTGGTCTTGAACTTGGAGTAACAGGAGCTATAAAAGTAGATCAAAACTATGTAACAAATGATAAGGATATATATGCAGTTGGGGATGCGATTGAAGTATATCATGCCTTAGCTGGAAAAAATATTAAGTTATCATTAGCAGGCCCTGCTCAAAAAGAGGCAAGACAAGTTGCTGACCATATACACGGTAGAGTTGTAAGAAATACTGGATATATCGGATCATCGGTAGTAAAATGCTTTGATTATAATGCAGCGTCAACAGGCCTAAATGAAGAAATGATAGAAGCTCTTAAATTAGACATTAATTATGGAGTAGCTAAGGTAATTCCAGGAGATAAAGTTGGTATAATGCCTAACTGTGAGCCATTACACTTTAAATTACTCTTCCAAGTGCCAACAGGAAAAGTATTAGGAGCTCAAGCAATTGGAACAGGAAATGTGGATAAGAGAATGGATGTAATTGCTACAGCTATTAAATTTGGAGCAACAGTTGATGATTTAAGAGATTTAGAATTATGTTATGCGCCACCATTTGGAACTGCTAAAGATGTAGTTAACTTTGCAGGTTATGTTGCTACTAACTTATTACATGGTGAATTTAAGCAAGTAAGTGAAAAAGACGTAAGAGGTTTAGTTGAAAGTAAAGCTTGCATAATAGATGTAAGAGAAGTGGACGAGTATGAATTAAGCCACATAATTGGGGCTGTGAATATACCACTTAGTCAAATAAGACAAAGAATGAACGAAATACCAAAAGATCAACCAGTATATCTACACTGTAGAAGTGCACAAAGAAGCTATAATGCAGTAAGGGCACTTCAAAATTCAGGATATACAAACATTTATAATATTGCTGGTGGATTTATGGGAATATCCTTCTATGAATCATTCACTGATGAAACAACTGGAAGAGAAAAAATAGTTACTGATTACAACTTCTTATAATATATATTTTTATGTGAATCTGGCTGTTTGAAGCTCCCTAGGAGATGATTTAATACAGCTGGATTCACATAAAAGGTTAATGAAAATAAATGCAGAAAGGAAATGAGATATGAAGAACACGGGTGGAGATACTGGTTTAAATACTAAGGGCAAGGCAGTAAACACAAAAGCAGTTACTAATAAAACGCAATATTTTGTTGGATTCGCAATTATAATAGCTATGGTCATCTTTACTACATCGTTATCATCAAATAATCCTAAGTTAGGATTATATTTAATTACTGGACTTGCAATCGGGTATATAATGCAAAGATCAAGCTTTGGATTTGCAGGCGGTATAAAAAAAATATATGTAACAGGAGATTCATCTTTAACAAAAGCATTAATGTTTATGCTTACTATATCAATAATAATAACAGCAGCAATACATTATGGAGCTTTTGCTGGTGGAGCCGAGGTAGCATCTAGAGCATTTGCAGGAGCTACGATAATACCAGGAACTCAATTCATTAAGCCAATTAACGCTTTATCTATTATTGGTGGAATATTATTTGGTACTGGTATGATGTTTGGTGGTGGATGTGCGTCTGGGACACTTACAGATGCAGGTGAAGGTGAAGGAAGAGCTTTAATAACGTTATTCTTTTTCATAACAGGAGCCCTGTGGGGAGAATATTTTATGGGCTTTCTTAAAGATACTGTGTTTTTCACTTGGGGTCCAAAAGTTTACTTGCCAGACTCTTTTGGTTATGTGGGAGCTATAATGATTTCATTGTTAGGATGCTTGGCAGTTTATGCTTTTGCTAAATGGTATGAAAATAGGAGAAAGAAAGCAAGTACTCTTATTTTATCAGAGTATTCGGAGTGGCAGAAAGCATTACCAGAAACAGGGGAATATAAGTTTTTTAGTAAAGAAACTTATCACAAATTTTTTATAAAAAGATGGTCTTTATATACTGGAGCAGTACTTTTAACAGTTATGTTTGAAGTAATAATACTTACAACAGGTAGTAGCTGGGGAGTAACTAGTGCTTTTGTAAATTGGGGAGCTTGGATCTATGGATCATTAGGTATAATAGATGTTTCAAAGTGGGCATCTTTTTCTTCTCAAATGGATACAATTAATGGAGGGTTCATGAATGATCCAGATTCTATGAGAAACTTAGGAATAATAATAGGAGCTGTAATATCTCCATTACTCGCAGGACATTTTTCATTTAAGAAAAAATTCAAATTAAAAGATGCCGCTTTCTATGCAATGGGCGGATTATTAATGGGATTTGGTGCAAGATTTGCATTAGGATGTAATATAGGAGCATTCTATTCAGCAATAGCTAATTTTTCATTATCTGGATGGGTGTTTATGCTAGCTTTAGTTTTAGGTGGAGTAATAGGAGTTAATTTAATTAAGAAATTTAACATTACAATTTAACTTTGATTAATTTTTCTATAGATAAAGAAGAAAATGCTGTGGAGCATTAAAGCTCCACAGCATTTTTTATGATTTTTTACATGAAGAATTTTACAAGAATTTTACTGCCAACTATTGCACCTAAGAATAAAAATATACCAAATACCCAGCCGGAGAGTGATAGTGATGCTGTCCCGCTGTAGAAAGCTCCTATATTACAACCGAGTCCTATCCTTGCACCATAGCCCATTAGAAGTCCACCTAAAGAAGCGGCAACTAATTGTTTTTTAGATTTGATTTTCTTTATTTTAAATTGTGACGCAAGAAGCGTTGCAAGTAAAGCACCAAGTATTATTGCTGAATTTCTAATTGAACCTGGGTCATTAAGAAATCCAGTATTTAGAGTTGCCTTAGCAGTGTCGTTACTAAAATAGTACCATTTGTCAACACTTCCACCCACTGCTCTATACAGCCAAGCACCCCAGGTTGCAAATACACTAGATATGCCCCAAGGTTCACCAGTGGTAGCTAGAGTAACTATTTGGGATAATGATAAAAGTACTGCACCCACAACATATGTCCAAGCACTCTTAAACCATTTTTTATAGAATTCATTATTTTTTATATCCAAAGTTATGCCCCCTAAAAGCTTATTTTCAACAATAATTATTCAATATTCTTCATTTTGTTTTTTGGTTTCCCATTTTTCAGCTAGTATATATAATATAGCAATTACTAAAAGTTGAACAAATATTGCTCCAAACCAACCTAGTATATCTGGAAGGAATACAGCTTTTCCTTTTGAAATAAAATTAATTTCCCACCATCCAAAATCATGCGCACCCCAGAGTGAACCAACAATGAAAAAGAATAAGGCGAGTATTTGCATTGTAAAACCTTCACCGACTCTCATCAGTGTACCTGAAGTACATCCACCGGCTATTACCATGCCTATACCGAATATGAAAGCACCTATTGCAGTTGCTATACTTATAGGGACTACATAGTTTTGCCCGGAAATTTCAAGTCCACGCATAAAATCACCATATTTAATTGCTGTAAAGCCAATTGAAGTTATAGCTAAAGCAATAAGAACAGCTCTAGTTAACATTGTCCCGCCTGTTAAATATGGGTCTCTCATGGAGGCAGTAAAACAAAATCTGGATTTTTGTAGTATAAATCCAAAACTAATGCCAGTTATCCAATATAAACTCAATTTATCTGATATAGTAGATAAAAAAACGCCGAAAACTACTAAAACAATAAATAAACCTATACCAAAAGGGATTTGACTTTTATTTGTTTTTTTCTCATTCATTAAACCATGCTCCTTATTTCTTTATAAATTTTTCGATATAATAATTTAAGTTACTACATAATTTGTACTTTTAAGTATTTAATGTAATTATACTATATTAAACAAGTTATAGCACAATAAATTTATGATGGGTTATATATGGTATAATTGAGTAAGATAAAATTTTGTGGAAAAGATAAAGCAAATAATATATATCAAGAGGTGTAATTATGCATATAGAATGTTTTCAATATTTTAATGAAGTAGCAGTATTTAAAAGCATTTCAAAGGTTGCAAACAGTTCTCATATTTCACAATCGGCATTAAGCCAACAAATACAAAAACTAGAGGATAGTTTAGGTTATAAACTCTTAGAAAGAAGTAATAGAGGAGTAGAACTAACAGAGGAAGGTAAAATCGTTCAAAAATATGGGGAAAATATTATAAGAACTTATAATAAGATGGTAGAAGATTTAAACAATTCATATAAGTCAAATGGTATCATAAGGATAGATTCTTGTTATACAATAGCAACCTATGCTTTGCCTTGTACAATGTATAGTATTAAAGAGAAGTTTCCACATCATAATTATAAACTAACTACTAGTATGTCAAATGATGTAGAAGAAAATATTTTAAATAATATATGTGATCTTGGATTTATTTATGGTAAACCAAAGGATAGTTCTCTGGAATACTTTAAAGTTGGCATAGATAGACTTATGCTAGTTTCTTCTCCAAAGTTTAATAATCCGGTAAAAATTCAAAGTGAAGAATTAATAAAAAACTCTATTATTATGTTAACTGATAAATCAGAAATAGAGGGAAAGTTGGATAAATATCTAAAAACCATAGGACATAGTTTTAAAGAATTAAATATAATGTTCTACCTTGATTCCATAGAGTCTGTTAAATCGTTAGTTCTTAATGAGAATTCGATGTCGTTTTTACCTTATATATCCATAAAGAAAGAACTATATAGGAAACAGCTTATGGAGACCGAAATTGATGGATTGGATATGAAATATGAAGTATATCTTATAAATAGGAAGAATGTTTATAAAGATAGTGCGGTAAAAGAATTTATACAATACTTTAAAAAAATAGGCAAAAATAGCTTTTGCTAAAGTTTCGTTATGATAATTTCCCATATGCCATTCATTACTTCATCGAATTCAAGTTGTAAGTCTTTTCGAGTGAAATGGTTTTTTATTGATTCAGCAACGCAACTATGGTCTGTTATAACTTTTATTGAATCATTAGTTTTTGCTTTTTTTAATGCTTTTTTTATTTTAAGAACTGGAATTGGGCACATATCACCTAAACAATCTATTGTATTCATTACAATAACCTCACTTTACTTAATCAATTACTTGTATATATATATAATAACCTAGTAGTTACATGAATATCAACATAAACTATTATAATAACTTTTAAAAATTATAAATTTGAGTGGTGACAAAACAATGAAAATACCTTTTAATAAAATATATTACGAAGGAAAAGAATTATCATATATTGAAGATACTATGAAAAGAGGATGCATAAGTGGTGACGGATACTATACGCAGCTTGTAACCGAGCTACTTCAAAAAAAATTCATGGTAGAAAAAGTATTAATGACTACTTCAGCCACTCATGCCTTGGAGATGGCAGCAATATTAATAGACATAAGGCCAGGGGATGAAGTTATAATGCCTTCATTTACTTTCCCGTCAACGGCTAATGCTATAATGTTACGTGGTGGGATTCCTGTATTTGCTGAAATACAAGAGAATACCTTGAATATAGATCCTATAGATATAAAAAATAAAATTACAAACAGAACAAAAGCTATATTGCCAGTTCATTATGGAGGCGTAAGTTGTGATATGGATGAAATTATGGATATAGCAACAAAAAATAATTTATTTGTTATTGAAGATGCAGCTCAAGCAGTGAATTCAAAATATAAGAATAAATTTCTTGGAACCATAGGACATATTGGCTGTTATAGCTTTCATGGAACTAAAAGTTATGTTAGTGGCGAAGGTGGAGCTATAGCAATAAATTCTAATAATCCCGATTTAATAAAGCGGGCAGAGATTATTAGACAAAAGGGAACTAACAGGAATGAATTTCTACGTGGAGAGGTAGACAAATATAGTTGGGTGGATATAGGATCAAGCTATGTACCATCAGATGTTTTGATGGCTATGTTGTATGCGCAAGTCCAAAAAATAGATGAGATAAAAGCAAAAAGAAAAGTAGTAAATGATTATTATAACAAAAGCATTACTAAGTATATAAAAAGTGGAATTATTAAAAATAGTACATATATTCCAAATGATTGTGAATCTAATTATCACTTGTTTTACTTGGTATTTCAAAGCGAAAAAGTAAGAGATAATGTAATATATAAGCTGAAAGAAAGAAAAATTGATGCAACAACACATTTTATGCCACTTCATTCTTCTAAAAAAGGAATAGAACTTGGGTATCATATAGAAGATTTGCCTATAACTGAAAATGTGTGTAAGTGTTTGCTTAGATTACCTATGTATACAGAAATGAGCAACGATGAAATGAATTTTGTTATAATCACGTTAATACAAATTCTTGAGGAGATATAAATATGCGGCAAAGCATATCAGTAGTAGTACCAGTTTATAATAGTGAAAATTCACTAGAAAAATTTTATGTGGTTCTTTCAAAGGAGCTAAATAAGATTTGTGATCATTATGAAATAATTATGGTTGATGATGGAAGTATTGATAATAGTTATGAGAAAATGAAAAAGTTACATAGTAAAGACTCTAGAGTTAAGATAATTCAGTTAGATGGAAATTTTGGTCAACAAAATGCATTAATGTGCGGATTTCATTATTCAACAGGTGAATATGTTGTTACTATGGATGATGATCTGCAACATCCACCTGAAGAAATTTATAAGTTAAAGGTAAAAATAGATGAGGGCTATGATGTAGTTTATGGCATTCCTATAATAAAACAGCATTCTGCTTATAGAAAAATTGGTTCGAAAATGACTGATTATATGTTTAATAAAATATGTTCAAAACCTAAAAACATCAAAGTTAGTAGCTTTAGAATAATAAGAAAAAGTATTGTAAATAAGATAATAAAGGATAAAATTTCTTTTGTATATATATCAGCAATAACTTTTAAAAATACCAGAAGCATTTCTAATGTAGAGGTAAAACATAATGTACGAAAATATGGAAAGTCCAACTATAATGTTTATAAGCTCTTAAAATTATATATTAAATTATACCTGTATTATTCAAACTATAAGATTTTTAAGATTGTTACTTCATCTAGGAAACAATTCAGAATAAAGCATAAAAAATTATAAAGGAGAACTCGCAGCTCCTAAGGAGATGATTAACTTGAAATTATTAATACTCGGGGGAGGAAATTGTCAACTAAATGCTATTTTACGTGCAAAGCAAAAGGGACATACTGTTATAGTTTCGGATTATTATGAGGATGCCCCAGGAAAAAAATATTGTGATTATAGTGAACTTGGAAGTACATTTAGTATAGATGATAATATTAACATTGCAAGGAAATACGATATAGATGGGATTTTAACACTAGGTACGGATCAACCGGTTTACACTGTAGCCAGCGTTGCAAAAGAGGCGAAACTTCCTAGTTTTCTTGATTTAGATACAGCGAAAGCAGTTACTAATAAAAAGATTATGAAAAATATATTTAAATTAAATTCGGTGCCTACAGCTAAGTTTGCATTTTTAAAAAGTGATTTTAAAGACTGTGATTTAGAACATATGTGTTTTCCTGTTGTAATTAAGCCGTTGGATAGTCAGGGGCAGAGGGGCGTATATAAATTAAATTCAATAGCACAGATTAGAGAATATTTTGATGATGTGCTCAGTTACTCCAGACAGGAAGAGGTATTAGTTGAAGAGTATTATGAAAATGATGAGATCACAGTGAGTGGTTGGGTAGAAAACGATAATACTCATGTACTTACTATAACGGACAGGGTTACCTATGATAATTATCCAAGTATTGGGATTTGCACTGCTCATGATTTTCCATCAAAACACTTTAAAAATTATGCGAAAGAGATTATAGAAATATCAAAAGATATAGTGAAAATCTTTAAAATACATAATGGACCTATATATTTTCAAATGCTTATTGGAAAAGAGGGAATAAAGGTTAATGAAATTGCCTGTAGAATAGGCGGTGCTTATGAAGATGAATTTATACCTCAATTAACTGGGATAGATATATTAGATATGGTTATTGATTATTCACTAGGTGAAAACATTGATTATACGAATCTTAGAGAATATGAAGTATTAAATAACAATAAAAAACTTTCAGTTCAATTACTTTTTGCAAAGCCAGGTACAATTAAGTCAGTAGAAAATTTAACTAAAGTTAGAAATTTGCCTGGAGTAATTAATTCTAAAATTAATTTTAAACCCAGTGATGAGATAAAAGAAATTACAAATGCTACCCAGAGGGTTGGATATATGATAATCGAAGGGGATAACCACAAAGACTTAAAGGACAATATAGATAGAGCATTTGATAACATAGCAATATATGATAAAAATAATAGTAATATGATTATTAAATTTTAAATTATTATAATAACAGGGAGAATGTAAATATTATGAAAAAGAATTTTTTTATAAGAAATATAATTATAGTAAGTTTAATTATAGGTATATTAGCTTTAATGGGATGCTCATCTAAAAATGATTCTAAAAATAGCATTAGTATTGCAGAACAATTTGGGCTAGCATATGCTCCACTACAAATAATGAAAGAAAATAAAATATTAGAAAAAAATTACCCCGGGGTTAAAATTGATTGGAAGCAGCTAGGGAATACTGCGGCCATTCGTGAAGCAATGTTATCAAACCAAGTAGATGTGGGATTTATGGCTATTCCGCCTTTTTTAATAGGATTAGATAAGGGGATGGAGTGGAAGATAGCTTCTGGATTATCTGAGAGCCCAGTAGTTCTAGTTACAAATAGTGAAAATATAAAATCAATAAAAGATTTTTCCAAGAGTGATAGGATTGCACTTCCGCAACCAGGAAGTGTGCAACATATGCTGCTGGCTATGCAGTGTGAAAAGGAATTTGGAGATGCTAAGAAATTGGACAATTTACTTGTGACGTTAGCACATCCAGATGCAATGAATGCGTTGCTTTCAGCAAAAGATATTACAGCACATTTCACTACACCACCTTATTTGTTTAAAGAGTTAGAACAAAAGAGTATTCATCAAGTATTAGATGGCAAAGATGCTATAGGTGCAGATTTCACATTTATTGTTGGGGTAACAACAAAAGAGTTTCATGACATAAAGCCAGAGTTATATAAGGCCTTAGTAAGTTCGATAAAAGAGTCAATTGTGTTTATGCAAAATAATCCGGATAAGTCTGCGGAGATATTGGCGAATATTTATAAACTTCCTAAAGATGAAGTTCTTCAATATATAACTAATAAAGATATGATATATACGGATGAGGTTAAAGGCATAAATGAGTTTGCAAAATTCATGAAAAAAAATAATTACATTTCAAAAGAGTATAATGATAAAAGTAGCACAATGTGGGAAGATGTTAAGTATGAAAAGTAAAATATTAAATAGTAAAATATTTAGAAAATTATTCTGGAGTATTATCTTAATTATTATATGGCAAATAATATATGCATCGGGAAAATTTTCTCCATTAATTTTTCCGTCTGTTTTAGAAGTAGTAAGTTCCTTATGTAAATCTATAGCTAGTGGCGAAATTATATATGGAACCATATATTCATTAGAGTTAATACTTAAGGGGCTTAGTGTAGGTTTAATTTTGGCTGTTATTTTATCATCGCTGGCAGTGTTATTTAAACCATTTAGTGGTCTTGTAGAAACATTAGTTAGTATTGCGCACCCGCTTCCAGGGATTGCGTTACTGCCTTTAATTATATTATGGTTTGGGGCAGGTGAGATATCTATTATTTTTATTATTGTTCACTCTGTGGTTTGGCCCTTAGTCTTAAATTTACTAACTGGATTTAAATCAATTCCTAACATATATAAGCAAGTTGGAAATAACTATGGTCTTAACTCTTTTGAAATTATAAGGTACATAATGATTCCAGCATCAATGCCTTATTTTTTAACTGGGATGAGGATATCCTGGGCAAGATCTTGGAGGGCGCTTATAAGCGCAGAAATGATTTTTGGGGCAGCTGGTGGAAAGGGAGGCCTAGGCTTTTTTATTTTTAAAAATAGGGTATTTATGGATATAACCGGGATATTTGCAGGGTTAATTGTTATAGTGGTAATTGGAATGATAGTTGAAGATTTAATTTTTGATAAGGTAGAAAAAGTGACTATAAAAAAATGGGGAATGACAATATGATTCTTGAAATGAAAAATATAACAAAAAACTTCATTCAAAACGGTAATAAATTAGAAGTTCATAGCAATATGAGTTTTAGTGTTGTTGAAGGTGAGTTTCTATGTGTAATTGGGCCCTCAGGCTGTGGTAAATCAACGCTATTAAAGGAATTAGCAGGTTTCGAAAAAGTAGATTCTGGCTTTATTACTCTGAATGGAAATGAGATTTCTAGACCAGGAATAAACAGGATTATGGTATTTCAAGACTTTGACCAGCTTTTTCCTTGGAAAACAGTCTTACAAAATGTTGTTTTTCCTTTGAAGGTAAATAAAATTGGTGGTTCTAATAGGGAAAGAGAAAATATTGCAAGAAAGTACATAGATATGGTTAAGCTAAATGATTTCTGTGATTATTTTCCTCATCAACTCTCGGGTGGAATGAAACAAAGAGTAGCTCTTATTCGCGCTCTTGTTATAAAACCTAAAATATTACTCATGGATGAACCTTTTGGGAGTGTGGATGCACAGACTAGAGATGAGCTTCAACAAATGCTTTTATTATTACGAGAGAGTATTAATGTAACTATCATTTTTGTAACTCATGATATTAATGAAGCTATTTTACTTTCAAACCGTATTCTAGTAATGGGCGCGGCGCCTTATAACATCAAAAGAATAATTAAAAATAATATACCCTTCCCAAGGAAAGATAAACATCAAGAAATTTTTGATATGCATGAAAAATTAAATGAATTAATGGAAGTAAACTACTAATCATCTATTATAATTAGTAGTTTACTTTATATATTTTTACAGTCCAATCTTTTTCATTTATGTATCTAGCTATTCGGACTCCGTAAGTTTTGCTTCTAAGCTCATTAACTAGTGTACAATTATTTTTGAGAAAGTGTTTCATTTCATCATAATAATAAAGATTGCCATAAAATGCATCCCATCTAGGGCTTTCACTATTAATAATATCCATTTCTTCTGGGTAAATAATAAACTTAATATCATATTTTAAAATATAGTCTTTGAAGGTCATATTATTTTCTTTTAAATATGCTAGATTTCTATAGTCATGTAATTTACCATTATGGAAATAAAATTCAGAATTTAAATTAGCTAAAACTATATCATCTTTTTCAACTGTTTTTGATATATTATTCAGATAATTATTGTAATCTCCATTTATATAAGGATATATATTAGTGAATGTATTCATTAAAATAAGTAAAGCTAAACCAAAGGCTACAATATATTTATAATGTGTTGATAAATTTTCTAGTAAATACGCAACTAAAATATAAAAAAGTGGAAACTGAAAAATAATGCTGGTTTGATTATATCTACCAATTAGTATAATACCTATATTTAAAAATACAATTGATAAAAGAACACTGATTATTTTTTGGTTTTTTATTTTATCTTTCGTAATGAAGAGTTTCAATATAGTAATTATGAAAGAGGATATAAAAATAAAAAATTGTAACTTAATATTAGGAGTATAATAGGTGCCACTTATACCATAATAAAGTTTTTCGTAAAAATATTTAAATTCACCTATTTTACCCGAAAGTGAATAGTGTACATTGAATTGTTTCCCATAGTTAAAGTAATCATTAATAAAATTAGGATTAAAGGAGAAACTTAACAGTACAAATATTCCACAAAAAACTAATAGTGGAAGGCAATAAGCCATAAGGTTAAAAAGTTTTAACTTTTTATCAAATAACATATAATACAAGTAAATAGCTATAAATGGAAGAGCTATTATAAAACTATTAGGGTGTACACCTATGCTTATGCCAATAATACAACCGAGAATTAGGTCCTGTTTAATTGTATGATTATAAGTGTTTTTATAAAAGAAGTACAATGAATAAATGAAAACAAATAAAATAGCAATTTCTTGCCTTGCAAAATGAGAAGCATATATAAACTGAATGTCTATTGCTAAAAATATTGTAGCTATAGTGGATTTTATGGAAGAATTAAAAATTTCAACACATAGCTTATAAAAATAATATAAAGTTAATAAACTAAAAATTAAGGAAATTAATCTAACACTAAATATATTATAGCCTAGAAGCTTAATAAAAATAATTTGAATAATATGAAAGATTATTTTTATTGCATGAGGATTTCGTGGATATAAGTCGAAAAACGTCTCAGTTGATGATAAATTTTTAGTTTGAAGAATATTTCTAGATAAGCCACTTAGCCAAGACTCATCAGAATGAACAAAGGGAAATTGAATTAAAAGGCTAAGACTCACAAGGAAATAGATGAATAATAATATAATTAGTATTTTGTTTTTGCTATAAGTTTTTTTTATAAATTTCAAAAAATTCACCTCAAATTAATAAAGAATTTTATATATAATGTTTATAAATTATAACATATATTTAACATCAGATATAAATTAATTAGAGTATAATAGAAATTAACATATTTAATAAACCAACTCCTTTAGTCGTCGAAATGTCAGATATCTAATAATTAAATACAATATTAAAAACTTTTATATCCAACTCTAAAACATATAAAGTATAATGGATATGTTATGTATAATATTTAACAAACTTTGGAACATTTGTAGTGTTTAAATTTATTATATAAAAAAGAATGGGGGATAAAAATGAAATCTATTTTAAGATTATTTTCAGTAGCAATTATTTTATCATTAGCAATTTTAACAGTAGGATGTGGAACTAGTAATTCCGGAAATGAAATTATTAGTGCAAAACAGGCGCTAGAATTAGTTAAGAAAGATAATGTAGTTTTAGTTGGTGTTCAAAAACCTGAAACAACACTTTATGATGATGAACATGTGAAGGGTGCTGTAAAGATTGATCTTAGTGATGTTGTTATTAATAATCCAGTTGCTAATATGTTAGCACCAAAAGAGCAAGTAGAAAAAGTAATGGGTAAGCAAGGAATTTCTAATAACACAACTGTAGTAATATATGATACTAACAATAATATGGATGCTGCAAGAGTGTGGTGGACTTTAAAAGTTTATGGACATGAAAATGTAAAAGTAGTTAGTGGTGGACTTGCAGCACTTAAAAATGCTGGTGCAGAAATTACAGCTGAAGTACCAGAGATTGTCACTACAGAATATGTGGCTATGGATAAAAATGAAGACATGATTGCTGGATTAGATGAGGTAAAAGCGCAAGTTGAAAATCCAGATAAGAACACTATATTACTTGATACTAGGTCAAAAGAAGAATATGAGGAAGGAACAATTCCAGAATCAGTGCTTTTAGAGTATATTAATAATGATTATAGTGATGGAACTTATAAACCTGTTGAGGTTATAAAAATACAATATATAGAGAATAATATAAAAGCTAAAAATGATATAATAATGTATTGTAAAACATCAGTTAGGGGAGCTCAAACATATTTGGCATTATACAATGCTGGATATAGAAATCTTAAACTATATGATGGTGCTTGGGTAGAATGGTCATCAAAGGGAAATTTACCGGTTCAAAAAATGGATTCAGATCAATCAGCACCAACAAAAACACAAGATGCATCATAGAAATTAATATAATAAATAGTTAGATACTTAATAGGTGTCTGACTGTTTTTTTTTATGTAAAATATATGTTTACAGAATGTACATATAACTTTATTTAATGCAGCATAACAAATTCCATAAACGAAATCGAATATATGTTTGATATAATAAATTTGTTAATAAAATCACATAAAATAGGAAATAGGGGGAATTAAAATGAAGAAAAGTAAAATTTTATCTAGTTTAATAGCTTTAACAATTGCAGTATCACTAGTGGGTTGTGGAAGTAGTGCTAATAGCACAAATAATGCTACTAAAGATGCTCCTAAAACAGAAGAAACAACGAAAGCACCAGAAAAAACAGATGTTGTAGCAGAGGTAGCTAATGGTTACTTTGCAAATATGCCTGATGATAATTATAAAATCTCTGAAAAAACTTTTGTTGAACAAGTAAAAGCAGAGGAAGATATGTTTATTTTAGATATAAGACAAGCAGATGTATATGCTGAAGGACATATTAAAGGAGCTGTAAATGCCCCATGGGGAACAGCAATAAGTGATAACTTAGATAAATTACCAAAGGATAAAACAATAATGGTTTACTGTTACACTGGACAAACTGCAGGACAGACAGTTGCATTATTGAATATGGCAGGATTTAATGCAAGATCAGTAAATTTAGGATGGAATTTAGGTATATCTAAAGTTGACGGAGTAGAAGATGTTACAGAAACTACATTAAACGATTTTGCTGATGTTGAATCTATAGAAATAAAACCTGAAATTAAAACTGCTATAGTAGATTATTTTAATGGTTTAGCTACTGTTAAAGATACTGATTTTGCTAATTATAAAATTAGTGAAGAAAATGCTAAAAAATTAATAGATGCAAAAGATGATAGTATAGTAGTTCTTTCTGTAAGAAGTGCTGAAGATTTTGCAAAAGGACATATTGATGGAGCAACAAATATTGCTTGGGGAAAAGGAATGCAAGAAAATTTCAGTACATTACCAACAGATAAGAAGATTATAGTTTACTGTTATACTGGTCAAACAGCAGGACAAACAGTTGCTGGTCTAAAAATGTTAGGATATGATGCAGTATCACTTAATGGTGGTATGGGTACAGATTCAAATGCTCCATCTGGATGGGCTAATAATGAATTTCCAGTAGTAAAATAATACTTAAAAGAACCTCTAATTTATTAGAGGTTCTTTTGTGTATTATTTAGGCTTTTATTAGAGGTAGGCGGAACTTTAACTTGAAATTGATTTGTCTTACCCATAATAAAAGCTAATTTAATTATAGATTTTTCTTCCTTCGTGATTTTTCTCTTAAACATTTTTTCGAATTGATTCATTAAACTAAGGAAATCGGTTTTATATTTTTGATTATTTAATCTGTTTAAACTTGTGTTTTTGTGAGGAGAATATATCTTAGGTTTAATTTCACTTCTATAAATTTTCTTAAAAACTTCTGCGGTATAATATGCATCATTAAGTGCATTATGGAACTGTCCTTCAAGGGGTATATCTAGCAAAGTAGCTGCATTATTTAGACCAATATTAATCCCTTTTTTGCAATTAAGGTGTTTACAAGCATAGGACTGAATGTTTATATATTCTAGGGGCATGAGGGAGGTGTCTAATTCATAGTATTCTATGTTTCGAAATAATTCTTTTATGTCTGCCATTCCCCAAACGCCTAGTATACTGGAATCAGATTGAATAAATTCTGCAAGTTCTTTATACATTTCTTTGAAGGATTTACCACTATTTAATTCATTCATTGTTATTCCCGTAAGCTTTTGGACAAAGGGATTAAGCCTAGTATATATTTCTGGTTTTACTAATATATCTAGGAATCCAATTTTCTCGAAATCTTTATTTAGTTTTATTGCACCTATTTGAATTATTTCAAAAGGGCATTTAGGGTTTATTATGTTTTCAGTTTCATTTTCAAAATTGTAGCCTTGATTAAATTCTAAATCAAATATTATATAATTCATTTTATTACCTCTAAACTTATTTTTATTATATATTATATCATATCATTTATGGCTACAAAAAATACCTTTGCTACTACGTCTAAATAATAAAAAATTGAACAATGTGTGCAAAGTAGTTTATACTATATGTAGTATATATAGTAAGTTATAGTGTTTTTTGATATATACGTTTTAATAGCGTTACTTGAAGCAGAATAATTACAACACAAGAAAGGAAGTTTTATATATGGGAAAGATATTAGTTTTAGCAGAAAAACCATCAGTAGGAAAGGAACTTGCGAAAGTTTTAAAGTGCACTCAAGGCGGCAATGGATATTTAATGGGACAAAAGTATATTGTAACTTGGGCCCTGGGTCATCTTGTTACACTAGCGGGTCCAGAGGATTATGATCAAAAATATAAAAGCTGGAAAATGGAAGATCTTCCTATGTTGCCAAAAGATTTAAAATTAGTAATTATTAAGGAAACCTCAAAGCAATATAAAGTAGTGCACGAGCTTCTTAAAAGGGCAGATGTAGATGAGCTTGTTATAGCAACAGATGCAGGACGTGAAGGAGAACTAGTAGCTCGTTGGATAATTCAAAAGGCAGGATTTAAAAAGCCGATAAAGAGGTTGTGGATATCCTCTCAAACTGAAAAAGCAATAAAGGATGGATTTGCTAACCTAAAACCAGGAAGAGATTACGAAAACCTATTTTGGGCAGCACAATCAAGAGCAGAGGCAGATTGGCTTATAGGCCTAAACGTAACTAGGGCATTAACTTGTAAATATAATGCTCAATTATCAGCAGGAAGAGTACAGACGCCTACGTTAGCGCTTATTGTTGATAGAGAAAATGAAATAAAGAAATTCGTTGGAAAAGATTACTGGACGGTAAATGGTAAGCTAAATAATTTTACAGTACATTGGTCAAGCAAAAGTGGAGACACGCGGACATTTGATAAGCAAAAGGCAGAAGATGTAGTCAGCAGGGTAAACAATCAAATGGGTACTGTTGTGGAGGTAAATAAAGCATCTAAAAAAGAACTCCCACCACTTGCATATGATTTAACGGAGCTACAAAGAGATGCAAATAGAAAATTTGGGTATTCTGCAAAGCAAACTCTTAATATAATGCAGAAACTATATGAAACCCATAAGATATTATCATATCCAAGAACAGACTCTAGGCATATTACCACAGATGTTGTAGCAACGCTTCTCGACAGATTAAAGAGTATAGCCATAGGACCATATGAGAAAGCTGCTAGGACCATAATAAAAGGTAGAATTCATACTACAAATAGATTTGTGGATAATAGCAAGGTATCAGATCATCATGCTATAATTCCTACAGAGGAGCATGTAGATTTATCAAGACTAAACAAAGAAGAAAAAAGCATTTATGACTTAGTTATAAAAAGATTCTTAGAAGTTCTAAGCCCAGCTTTTGAGTATGAGCAAACTACTGTGAAAATAAATGTTAAGGGTGAAAGCTTTTCTGCAAAAGGAAAAATAGTTAAGTCAAAGGGCTGGAAAGAAATAAGCAGTTCTGAGGGCAGCGAAGAAAAAGATCAATCACTTCCAGAAATAGACAAAGGGGAAGCAGTTAAGCTAACTTTAGTTAAATTCGAAAGTGAGAAAACAAAACCACCTGCTAGGTATAATGAAGCAACGTTGCTAACAGCTATGGAGCATCCAGGAAAAGATATCCAGGATGAAAGTCTTCGAGAAGCTTTGGATAATACTTCAGGACTAGGGACTTCTGCAACAAGAGCAGATATAATTGAAAAATTATTTAACATTTTCTATATGGAGAGAAGAGGTAAAGAGATTTTTCCTACCTCAAAAGGAATACAGCTAATAGGGTTAGTACCACAAGAATTAAAGTCCCCTGAGCTTACTGCTAAGTGGGAAAAACAGCTTCAACTTATAAGTAAAGGAAAAGCTAATTCCATGAATTTCGTAAAGGATATGAGAGAATATGCAGTTAAG